>CAZAHX010000014.1:0-16674 GCA_964485005.1 uncultured Acidimicrobiaceae bacterium
TCCACAGGGCGTGCGGTCCGAAGAGATGGAGGATCATCGCCGGCGCGGTGAAGAGGGCGGCAATGAGGAAACGCCGACGCTGTAGCCGCTCCTCCTCGGTGTACATGTCGAGGACGTCGCGACGGACCCCTTCGGGATCGCGCCGGCTGAGGCCGTAGCCGATCTTGCCCACTGCCTCGACCAGACCCTGCTCCTCGACTCCGGGCCCGACTTTGACCGCCGCCGAGGCGCCGGCCAGGTTCACCGAGGCGGTGTCCACCCCTTCCTGGCGGGACAGGACGCGCTCGATGCGCACCGCACAAGTGGCGCAGGTCATCCCCTCCACGTCGAAGAGGACGGTGGTCGGCTCCCCCTTCTCGCCGACCCGGGACTCAACCGAAGACTGCGTAGCCCTGCTCCTCGATGGTGTGCTTGATCTTCTCGAGATCGACCTCGGCCTCGTCATAGGTGACGTCGACGGTGGCCTCGGGGACCGACACCTCGACGGAGCCGACACCGCCAAGAGCGCCGACGGCGCCTTCGAGACTGGTCTTGCAATGGTCGCAATGGACTTCTGGGACTTGTAGAACGGTCTGCTTCACGATGCCTCCAGTTTAGGGGGTAGCGCCAACACGGAGAGCCCCGGCGTGACGCCGGGGCTCTCCTGTTGTCTGGCAGGGGACGGGGAGGGGGAGAGGACCTGTCCCCACCAGATATCTTCAGGCTTCGTTCAGGATCTTCCCGCGCACCCTGGGGAATCGAACCGGGGCGTGGGCGTGGCAGAACTCCGCCTTGTTGTACTGGGAAAGCTTGGTCTCACAGCTCTTCTTGGCGCAGACCCTGCCCGTCTCGAATCGCTTCGAGGGGCGTGTCACGCCTTTGATGGCTGCTCCTCTTACTGTCTCACTCATATCTCGGCCCTCCTGGCCTCGGGGCCATCCGTCGGGATATCCCTACGTCCCTACCTGCATACCCGACCGGATCGGCTCCTAATCCTCGATATCAGATTCAAATAGTGCAAACCTGCGGTTAAACGGGGCTAAAGGGTGGGGACACTGCTGGGACGTTCCCCCACCTCAGTCGGTTCCCGATATCCCCAGCTTCTTGAGAAACGCACGATTGTCCGGTTCTCTTCCCAAGAATCGGCGAAGCAATTCGTCCCCATCCAGAGACCCGCCCTTCTCGAGGACTTCTCTGCGGTAGGCCATCCCTACCTCGGAGTTGGTGACCCCTTCCTCCTCGAAACGGGAGAACATGTCGTCGCCGAAGGCCTCCGCCCACATGTAGCCGTAGTAGCTGGCGTCGTATCCCCCCATGAGATGACCGAACGAGGCCAGGGGGAAGGTTCCGGCGTGCATCGGGAGCAGGGAGATCTCCACGCCCTGCTCGTGGATGGCGTCGAGGTCGGGGTCCGGGCCGCCGTGGATTCGCTGGTCCCACCATCCAAATTGCATCTGCCGGAGTTGCCACATCGCCTTGTTCAGTTTCCTCGCCGCCACCAGATGGTCGACCAGATCTTCGGGTATGGGATCACCGGTCTCGTGGTGCCGGGCGAACCGCCGCAAGACGTCGGCCCTCCAGATCCAGTGCTGCATGATCTGGCTCGGGGCCTCCACGAAGTCCCTCTCGGTGTTGGTCCCCGAGAAGCGGGCGAACTCGGTCCTCCCCAGGTTCTGATGGAGGACATGGCCGAACTCGTGGAACAACGTCTCCACCTCCGAGTGCTGCAGCAGGGACGGGGCCTTCGCTGTGGGCTTGGTGAAGTTGGCGACCATGGCGCAAACCGGGTTCTGATAGGAGCCGTCCTCGAGTCGGCGCCCGGAGATCAGTGGGAATTCGGCGGCGTGCCCGTATTTGCCCTCGCGGGGAAAGAGGTCGAGATAGAAGCGTCCCAGTTCCTCACCCGACGCGGCGTCCTCGATGACGAAGAGCTGGACATCGGGATGCCAGGTGTCGAAGTCCTCGATCTCCCGGAAAGTGATCCCGAACATCTCCGAGGTGAGGTCGAACATCCCGTCGAGCACCTGCTGGAGCGGGAAGTACTTGGCGACCTCGAAATTGTCTACGCCGTAATCGTTCTTGCGCTGCTGGGTGTCGTAGTAGGCCCAGTCCCAGACCCGGACGGTGTCCTCGCCGGTTTCCTTGGCGAGCAGCTTGGAGACCGCCGCCACCTCCTCTTTGCCCTTCTCGGTGAGCGGCGCCTCCAATTCCTCGTAGAAGGCGGCCACCCGCTCGGGGGTCTTTGCCATCCGCTCCTCGAGCCGGTGATGGGCCCAGGTCTCCTGGTCGAAAGCCTCCGCTATCTCCTGGCGCAGCTTGACCGCTTCCTCGAGGAGCTTGCGATTGTCCTCCACCGCGACGGTGTTGAACTTGTACCTGAGCTCCTCGCGCAGGTCGCGCCGCTTGGCGTTCTCCTGGAAGGGAATGAGATGGGGATACTGGATGGTCACCTTGAGCTTGCCGGTCTCCTCATCGGTCTCCAGCGACTCGACGAAGCTCTCCGGGAGTCCTTCCAGGTCGTCCGGCGTGACCAGGATCCAATCCTCCCACTCGTCGATGTTCTGTTGGAAGCGGACGCCCAGTTCCACGAGGCGTTCGGTCTTGGCCTTGACCATTGCCCTGGTCTCGGCGTCGAGCTCGTGGCCTGCCCGGCGCAGGTCGCGCAGGGTGAACTCGAGGAATCTCGCCCACTCGCCCTCGAGGGCCTCGGCCTCGTCGGTCCGGGCGTACTCCTGTACCGCCTCGTTGAGGTCGTCGCGGAAGATGATCTCCACTCCGAACTTGCTCAGCTTCTCCTCGGCTTCCTTGCCGGCGGTGCGCACCTCTTTGTCGGGATGGACATATCCCATGAAGGCATAGTCGGCGAATGCCCGGCTCATGATGTCCTCCACCTCGTCGAGAGGGCGCATCGTGTTGTCGAAGCTGCGGTCGTCCTGGCCGATCAGACGCTCGAGGACGGCTTCGGCTCCCGCGACGGCCCGGTCGGCGCCCTCCCCGATCTGCTCGGCGGTGATGGTCGAATAGTGTTTCATGAGGACCGGACAGGGTACCTCCTGGTGACGGGTGCTCTAATTTGTGATCCTGTCGTCACTGTCACCGGACCTGCACCATCTCAGCCGCGGTTCTTGGGGTGCCATGTGGCGTCGTATCCGCTCAGATGTGAGCCATGAACATCTGCTCGGCCTGTTGGCGTGTCAGCGCCTCGTCGGGATTGATCCCGTGACGCTCGACCGCGGCCTTGATCCCCACATCGGGGTGGGGAAGCTCCACCGGGCTGTCACTACCCCCGAGTAGGGGAACGCCCGCCTCGGCGAGAGAGCGGAAGGGATAGGCCCGGGTCATCCGCTCCGGCCCCAGACGCTTCACCAGCCAGTCCTCCTCGGAGGCGAGGAACGCCGGTTGCACCGAAGCCACCACTCCCAGGGCGGCCATTCGGGCCACGGTGGCGTCGGTGAGGATGGAGGCGTGCTCGACGCGGAGGCGACGCGGATCCGCCCCGTCGTAGATGAGGTCCTCGAAGACATCGAGGACCAGGTCGTTCGCCCTGTCACCGATGGCATGGATGGCGGCCACGCCGCCCAGGTCCAGTGAGGTCTTGGCCATGGCCCGGGCTCGCTCGGGATGGAAGCGAATTGTGCCCCGGGTGTCGGGGCGGTCGGTGTAGGGCTCGTACATGGCCGCGGTGTGCCCACCGAGGCTGCCGTCGACGAAGTCTTTCCAGCCGTGGAACCGGATCCGCCCCTCGGCTGCATCGATCTGTCGTTTGGCCTCGGCGAGCCGGGCCCGGTCGTGGGTGATGACCAGGACCTCGATGTCGATGGGGAGATCGGAAGCGAGACGGCAGAGCGTCTCCACCTCGTCCGGGATCCCGCACCAGATCGACTCCCCCGCCGAAACGATCCCGGTAACCGAGCCCAGACCCATTTCCGGAAGTGTGGCCAGCGCGCCGAGGATGCTCTCGTTCGAAGGCGTTGGGATCAGGTGAGCGAGGGCCTGAGAGACACTCTGAACCGCAGTTTCCCGGAGGATGCCGTTGGGAGCGCCGCTGCGACCCCGGTCGAAGGAACCTCCATCCGGATCGGGGGTGTCCGCATCCACGCCCGCCAGCTCCAGGGCCTTGCTGTTGGCCACGGCTATGTGGCCGCAATACCGGTAGAGGAGGACGGGCCGGTCGGGGACCGCGTCGTCGAGGTCTGACGCGGTGGGAAGTCGTCCCTCCCTTATGCCCTCGTCGTTGAGACGCTGGCCGATCACCGGTCCGGGCACTGCCTCGGCACGGGTAGAGACGCTGGAGAGGACCTCCTCGAGGCTGGATGCGCTCATCAGCTCGAGACCGTTGACCAGGGAGACATAGCCGAACGGGTGGAAGTGGTGGTCGTGGTAGGTCATCGCAGGTGCTCGGGCATCGTCGCCTCGACTATGGCGCGCAGTTCCTCATGGAGTATGCCGTTGCTGGCCACATAGGCGGCCGATGCCAGGCTGTGGGGGTCCCCTGCGTGGTCTGTAAACTTCCCTTCGGCCTCGGTCACCAGAAGGGCCCCGGCGGCGATGTCCCAGGGCTTGATCCCCTCGGGCCCGCCATGCTCCCAGTAGGCGTCGAAGCGCCCGCATGCGACCCAGGCCAGGTCGAGGGCGGCGGCGCCGAGCCGACGAGTCCCCCGGGTCTTCAGCATCACCGCTTCGACCACACGCAGATAGGCTCCGGCGTACCTGGTGCGGTCATAAGGGAACCCGGTGGCCACCAGGGCATCCGCCATGCGGTCGGTGTCCGAGACCCGGATCGGTGAGCCGTTCATGGTGGCGCCCTGACCGGCGACCGCCACGAACTCGTCATTGCGTGCCACGTCAATGATCACACCAACCAGCGGCTTGCCGTCTTCCCAGAGGGCGACAGATACCGCCACCTGCGGCACACGGCGGACGAAATTGACCGTGCCGTCGAGAGGATCGACTATCCACACTCGCCCGGTGCGCCAGTCGCCTCCGCCTTCCTCTTCGCCGAGGACGGCGTCGTCGGGGAAGTGGGTGGCTATCACTGATCTGATCTGCTGCTCGGCGTCACGATCCACCTGTGTCACCGGATCGACCGCTCCTTTCAGCTCGGTCTCGAAGGGCTGGTAGAAGCCGGTCTGGACGACATCGGCTCCTGCTCGGGCTGCACGGGCCGCCACCCAGACGTCGCCTTCCCACATGACGGCGACTCTATTTGCCCGCCGCTCCCTAGCCTCTCCTGGCGTGATCCCTTGGCTCCTGGTGCTGTCGGGCGCGGTGATCTCGGTCCTGGCGTTCCCGCCGTTCGGGCCGGGATGGCTGATCGTGCCCGGAGTTGCCCTGTTCCTGGCGGCCATTCGGATGGCGAGGAGCCCTCGGGAGGGTCTGATCCTCAGCGTGGCTTATTGGTTGGGCTTCTTCGGGGGCCTGCTCTGGTGGCTGTCGGAATTGGAATTGCTGGCCTTGATCCTGATCCCGTTCGAGACCCTCTATTTCGTGGTCTACGGCTGGTGGTTGACCCGACAAAACCATCGCGGTCCGATCGCCTGGGTGGCCTTGGCGGTCGGAGGGTGGGCGTTCACCGAGCTGGTCCGTCATCGCTTCCCGGTGGGGGGCTTCGAGTGGGGCGCCGCCGGCTATGCCCTGTCGGACAGTGTCTTCACCAGGCTTCCCGCATCCGTCGTGGGCACCGGCGGGCTGACCGTCCTGGTCGTCCTCGTTGGGGCGGTCCTCGCCGCCGGCATCACCCGTCGATTCGATCGTCGCCTCATGTGGTCGGGTCCCATCGTCATCGCCATTCTCGTGGCGACCGGTGTGACGCTGCTCGTGGCAGCGCCAGACGGCGAGACCACGGCGACGGTCGCCATCGTCCAAGGCTCCACACCTTGTCCGTTCGAGCATTGCCCGCCCGATGAGCGGCTTCGCACCTACCAGCAGCACCTGGAGCTCACCAGCGCCATCGCCGAGGGCTCGGCGGACTTGGTCGTGTGGTCCGAGGGCTCCACCGGCTCGTTCAACGCCGACCCGGTGCAGAACCCCGAGGTGGGTGAGGCGATAGCCCAGGAGGCGAGACGGATAGGAGCCTGGTTCCTGGTGGGTAGCGACCGACCGATCAGCGAGACCCACTGGGTGAACGCGAATGTCGTCTTCGATCCAAATGGCGAGATCGTCGGCGAATACCGCAAGCAGCATCCGGTCCCCTTCGGCGAGTACATCCCCGGGCGACCCCTCTTCCAGCGGATCCCGGCCCTCGACCGGGTCCCCCGGGACATGATCCCCGGCGAAGGGCCGGTGGTGTTCGACATCGGCACTCACCGAATGGGTTCAGTCATCTCCTTCGAGGCGGGGTTCGCTCGGTACGCCCTACAACACCGCCGTGCCGGCGCCGATCTCATCGTCGTCGCCACCAACGAGGCGAGCTACGGGCTCACCCCCGCTTCCGATCAGTTCATCGGGATGACCAGGATGCGGGCAGTCGAGCTCGGTGTGCCCTTGGTACACGCCGCCGTGACCGGGAAGTCCACGGTCGCCGACTCCTACGGCGAGATCGGTGAGACCACCGGTCTCGGGACCGAGGAGATCCTGATCGCGGACATCGGTGCATCCTGGCCCACCCCCTATCGCCTGATCGGCGATGCGTTGGTGTATCTCGCCATCCTGGTCGGGGGTTTCGCATGGTGGAGGTCGGGGGAGGTAGGTTCGACAGACCAGAGCACCGAGGAGGAATGAACCCATGACCCAGGCGCTGGAGAACCTGCTCCAAGAGGACCGCGTCTTCCCTCCTTCCGAGGAGTTCGCCGCCCAGGCCAACGCCAAGCTCGGGATCCACAAGGAGGCTGCCGCCGATTTCGAAGCGTTTTGGAAGAGGCAGGCCCTGGAACGGATCACCTGGTTCACCGAGCCGACCGAGATCCTCGACGACTCGAATCCGCCCTTCTACGAGTGGTTCGCGGACGGGAAGCTCAATCTCTCCTACAACTGCCTCGACCGTCATCTCGATGACCACGGCGACCAAATCGCATACCACTGGATCGGCGAGCCCGGGGACACCCGGGACATCACCTACTCCGATCTGGCGGCCGAGGTCGGCCGTTTCGCCAACGGGCTGAAGAGCCTCGGCTTGGAGAAGGGGGACCGCGTTGCCATCTATATGGGGATGATCCCCGAGTTGCCGGTGGCCATGCTCGCCTGTGCCCGACTTGGGCTGGTCCACTCCGTGGTGTTCGGAGGTTTCTCCGCCGACGCCCTATCCAGTCGGATCCTCGACGCCGACGCCCGGGTGGTGATCACCCAGGACGGAGCCTGGAGGGGCGGGAACGTGATCCCGCTCAAGGAGAACACCGACAGGGCCATGGAGAAGACACCGGATGTGAGTCGGGTCGTGGTGGTGAAGCGCACCGACCACGGTGTGGAGATGAGCGAAGGCCGCGACATCTGGTACCACGACTTGGTCGAAGGTCAGTCCGACGAGTGCGAGCCGGAGGTCCTCGACGCCGAGCATCCCCTCTACATCCTCTACACCTCGGGGACCACGGGAAAGCCGAAAGGGATCGTGCACACCCAGGGGGGCTACCTCACCGGGATCACCACGACCCACTCCCTCGTCTTCGACATCAAGCCCGACTCCGATGTCTACTGGTGCGCCGCCGACATCGGCTGGGTGACCGGGCACAGTTACATCGTCTACGGCCCCCTCGCCAACCGCACCACCAGCGTCATGTATGAAGGGGCCCCCAACCACCCGGGCTATCACCGTCTGTGGCAGATCATCGAGGACTACGGGGTGACCATCTTCTACACGGCCCCAACTGCCATCCGCTCCTTCATGAAATGGGGCGATGAGCATGTCGACAAGCACGACCTCTCCTCGCTCCGGCTGATCGGCACGGTAGGAGAGCCAATCAACCCCGAGGCTTGGATGTGGTACCAGGAGCACGTCGGTGGCGGCTCCGGGCCGGTGGTCGACACCTGGTGGCAGACCGAGACCGGTTGCATCATGATCACCCCCCTACCCGGGGTGGTGCCCACCAAGCCCGGATCGGCCACCATTCCCTTCCCGGGGATCTTCGCCGACGTGGTCGATGACGACGGCAACTCGGTCCCTCTCGGCGGCGGAGGCTATCTGGTGATCACCGAGCCATGGCCGTCGATGGCGCGCACCATCTACGGCGACGACGATCGCTATGTCGACACCTACTGGACGAGGTTCGAGGGGCGGTACTTCCCCGGTGACGGCTGCAAGCGGGACAAGGACGGTTACTACTGGCTGCTGGGCCGGGTCGACGACATCATGCTTGTCTCCGGTCACAACATCTCCACCACCGAGGTGGAGTCCGCCCTGGTCAGCCATCCGGCGGTGGCCGAGGCCGCCGTGGTCGGGCGCAAGGACGAGCTGACCGGGCAGGCAATCGCCGCCTTCGTCACCCTGCGGGGCGACGCCACCGGCGACGAGGGCCTCATCGCGGAGTTGCGCGACCACGTCGCCGACGCTCTGGGGGCTATCGCCAAGCCGAGGTCGATCGTCTTCACGGGTGATCTCCCCAAGACCCGCTCCGGCAAGATCATGCGCCGGCTCCTGAAGGACATCTCCGAAGATCGCCAGCTCGGTGATGTCACCACCCTCGCCAACGCCGACATCGTGGCCGAGATCGCCGAGAAGGCGAAGGGATCCGGGGAGGACTGAGTCTCAGCCGATGAGGGCCGCGCCCAGCCATACGGCGGCAATGGCGAACCCTCCCCCCAATTCGATGCCGACGGAGAGGGCGATCGCCCCGAGGGCCACCCTGGTCGCTTGTCCGGCGCGCTCTGCGCCCACCCGGATGCGTTGTAGGAGGTAGAGGGCGCCGACGAATGCCAGCGGGCCGCCGATCACCGGTATGGCGAAGAACCCGATGACGCCGGCAGCGACGGCGAGGAGGAGTTGGGCTCGGGGGACGCCCGCTTCCCGCAGCCGCCTCCCCGGCCGGAGGTACTTGAGGACGGTCACCGTCGCCGCAATCGCGACCGCGACGACGGCGACCCCTGTTGCCAGGCCGGTGCCCTCCTCGAACGCCCAGAGGACCACGGCGACGACTTCGAGCGGGAGCCCGGGGATCAGCACTACCACGATCCCGACCAACCCCACGGCGATTGCGACCCCTGCGATCAGGTCATGGATCTCCATTTGGGCTCGGGTGCGATCAGCCGCCGCGCTGCGCCAGCTCTCCGACCAGGGTGGAGGCGTCCTCCAGGACCGGCTCTCCATGGCCGAACAGCACCACCTCGTAATCGAATTCGGCGAGCTTGGTCACCGAGGCATTGGCCAGACCCATGTCCTCGCTGAAGTCGGGGTTGGGCCCCTCCACCCCTCCGTTGCCGCCGTTGATGGCGTCGCCCGCCACGAGGACCCCGGCGGCAGCATCGAGGACGGAGATGTGACCCGGGGTGTGGCCCGGGGTTTCGATGATCTCGAGCTCGTCGACCCGGTCCCCGTCGCCGACGGCCATCCCTTCGGTGGGGGCGGTGATGGCGGGGATGTCCTCGGCCCCGGCGTACCACGGGGCGTCAGTCGCGGAGAGCACCGCCTGGAGACTTCCCTGATGATCGGGATGCTTGTGGGTGATGACGATCGAGCCCACCGAGTCCCATCCCAGGCCGATCTCGCCGAGCGCGGCGCCTATGGCGTCCTCGCTGCTGCTGACTCCGGTGTCGACGATGGTGGCCTCACCCGCCCGGTAGAGGATGTAGGCGGAGACGAAACCGAGATTCACCCGGTGCCACTGACGTCCTTCGGCCGATGGGGTTTCCGGCGTCGGCGCGGTCGATCCCGTCACCGAGGTCGGGCTCGACCCGGTCGAGGAGGTCCCGCCGCCGGTGGTCTCCGGAGTCGGAGTGGCGTTGTCTGTGGGCTCCGAGGCGCAGGCCGCTGTGCCCAGGATCATCACCGCCAGACCGGCCTTGCCCATGTCCCGGAGGAGCATGCGACGGGTCGGGAGGGCGAAGGCGGTCACGACGTGAGCCTACGCCACCGGGCGCGCGCGATGACAACGAACGCGTAGGGTGCGGCCATGGCGATCAAGATCATGCTCTCGGAAGCAGAGCTTCCCACGCACTGGTACAACGTGGCCGCGGACCTGCCCAACCCGCCCTCGCCCCCGCTCCATCCCGGGACGATGCAACCCGCCGGTCCGGAAGATCTCGAGCCTCTGTTCCCGATGGACCTCATCATGCAGGAGGTCTCTCAGGAGCGTTTCATCGAGATCCCCGAGGAAGTGCGCGACGTCTACGCCATGTGGCGCCCCACCCCCCTCTACCGGGCGCGGGGCCTGGAGCGTCATATCGGTGGACCCGCCCGCATCTACTACAAGTACGAAGGCGTGAGCCCGGTGGGTTCGCACAAGCCCAACACCGCAGTTGCCCAGGCCTACTACAACGCCAAGTCCGGCGTGAAGAAGCTCTCCACGGAGACCGGGGCCGGGCAGTGGGGCTCCGCGCTGGCCTTCGCCTGCTCCCTGTTCGGTTTGGAGTGCGAGGTCTACATGGTGCGGGCCTCCTATGACCAGAAGCCATATCGGAAGGCGCTGATCGAGACCTTCGGCGCCACCATCTACCCGTCCCCCTCGACCAACACCCAATATGGACGGAAGATGCTCGAGGACGACCCGGACACTCCGGGGAGCCTGGGGATTGCCATCACGGAGGCGATCGAGGTGGCCGCCACGTCCGAAGACACCCACTACTCCCTGGGCTCGGTCCTCAACCATGTCCTACTGCATCAGACCGTCATCGGTGAGGAGATGCTGAAACAGCTAGCGATGGTGGACGAGACCCCCGATGTGGTGATCGGCTGTGCCGGGGGAGGCTCCAACTTCGCCGGCTTCAGCTTTCCCTTCGTCCGCGAGAAGCTGGCGGGGAGCATGGACCCGGTGATCCGGGCGGTGGAACCGGCCGCGGCCCCCTCGCTGACCCGGGGGAGCTACCGGTACGACTTCGGCGACACCGGGATGACGACGCCTCTTCTCAGGATGCACACGCTGGGCCACGACTTCGTCCCGGACCCGATCCATGCCGGGGGCCTCCGGTATCACGGCATGGCCCCTCTGGTGTCCCAACTCGTCGACGAGGGCGTCGTCGAGGCCCAATCGCTCAACCAACGGGAGACCTTCGCCAAGGCGGTCGAATTCACCCGGATCGAGGGGATCACTCCCGGGCCTGAGCCCACTCATGCCGTCGCTTCGGCGATGCTCGAGGCGGAAAGGGCAAAGGAAACCGGTGAGGAGAAGGTCATCGTCTTCAACCTCTCGGGGCACGGCCACTTCGACATGGCCGCCTACACCGAGTTCCTCTCCGGGGACATGGTCGACTACGAGCACCCCCAGGACCGCATCGACGCGGCCATGGAGAAGATCCCCGCGGTCTCCTGAACCGTTCTGTGTCGATTTACAGGGCTATAGCCCCGGTAGATCGACACAGAAATGTCACGAAGCGGGGGTACGGTGGCCATTGGATCGAGTACTGGCCTTTATCTGACCGTCAGGAGCGTCGCTTCTCCCAGGTCTCCAAACCATCGGCGATGAGGCCGATCGCCCAGTCGAGCTCCTCGGTCGTGGTGACGAGCGGTGGGATGAATCGGATCACGTTCCCGTCCGGCCCGCATTCGATGATGATGAGCTCTCGTTCCAGCGCGTGAGACTGCACGTGCTTGAAGGCGTTGGCGTCGGGCACCCTGGTCTCCGCATCGGTGACCAGCTCTACCCCGATCATGAGCCCCAAGCCACGCACATCTCCAATGGTGTCGTATCGCTCCGCCAGCTCCCCGAAGCGCTCGAAGGCTCGTTTGGAGAGGTCCCGGGCGTGGGGCAGCAGCGGCTCCATGGCTTCGATGACGGCAGTCGCCGCGGCGGCGGCCACCGGGTTGCCTCCGTATGTCGTTCCGTGCGAGCCGACCGGCCACGCTCCGATGATCTCCTGTGCAGCTCCGTAGGCGGAGAGGGGGAAGCCGTTGGCGATGCCCTTGCCCATGGCGATGATGTCGGGCTTGGCCCGGTAGTGGTCCGAGGCGAACCACTCCGCGGTGCGGCCGAAGCCGGTTTGCACCTCGTCGTACACCACCATGAGCTCGTAGTCCTCGGCGATGGACCGGATCTCCTCCAGGAAGGCGGGGGGCGCCGGGTAGTAGCCGCCTTCTCCCTGGACCGGCTCCACCAGGAAACAGGCCACCTCGTGAGGCGAAACTACGTGCTTCAGCATCAGCCGCAACTCGCGAAGCGACATCTCCACCGCGGTGTCCGCAGACAAACCCCAGCGGTAGGGATGGGGGAAGGGGGCGATGAACACCGAGCCGAGCATGGGGTGATATCCGTCCCGGTACCTGGAGTTGGACGTGGTGTAGCTGACCGACCCCATCGTGCGGCCGTGGAAGCCTCCACGGAAGGCGATCACACCCTGCCGGCCGGTGCTGTGTTTCGCCAGCTTCACCGCAGCTTCCACCGCTTCTGACCCCGAGTTGGCGAAGGCGAACATGTCGATGCCGGGCGGAGTGATGTCACGCAGCCGCTCCGCAGTCTCCACGACCGACTCATACCGGAAGATCATTCCCGAGTGAGCCAACTGGTCGAGTTGGCGGCGGGCTGCCGCTACAACCTGGGGATGGTTGTGCCCGAGATTGGTCACCGCGGTCCCGCTGGCGAAGTCGGCCCACCGCTTCCCCTGCGCGTCGGTTACCCAGAGCCCCTCGGCGGATACCGCGTGGATGTCGGTGTCGAAGGCGATGACCGGGGCCATCACCTCGCGATGCCGGGCGAGCAACGGATTGTCTCCGGAGATGGCGGGCACGGAGCCAGAGCCTAACCGGGGGCAGGTATGTTCGCCCCGTGCCGAGTCTCAGGGCCAGCAAGGTCGTCGTCGACGGAGAGGCGCGCCCGGCCACTATCCATCACGAGGGCGGGGTGATCGTCGAGATCGGAGACGGTCCGGCCGACGACGACTTCGGCGACCTGGTGGTCATGCCCGGGCTGGTGGACACCCACGTCCACGTCAACGAGCCGGGGAGGGCTCACTGGGAAGGGTTCGACACCGCAACCAGGGCCGCGGCGGCGGGTGGGGCGACGACCATCGTGGACATGCCGCTCAACTCGGTGCCCCCCACCGTCGACCCCGAGGGACTGGAAGCGAAGCGGGACAGTGCCTCCGGCCGGCTCAGCGTTGACACCGCCTTCTGGGGAGGGCTCATCCCCGGTTCCGAAGGTCATCTCGTGACTCTGGTGGCAGAGGGAGTCTGCGGGTTCAAGTCCTTTCTGGTCGCCTCGGGCGTGCCCGAGTTCCCCCCTTTGCCCTTATCCGGCCTCGGTTCCGCCTTGGAGGAGGTGGGCCGTCTCGGCGTTCCCCTTCTGATCCATGCCGAGCATCCCGATCTGCTCGAGCCGTGGCACGGAGACACCCACAGCTATCAGGGATATCTGGCCACCCGGCCTCCCGGGGCCGAGACCGAGGCCGTGGTGCGGCTCGCCGGGCTGGCCGAGGGTGTCGGATACCGAGTCCACGTGCTCCACGTCTCCTCGGGTGAGACGGTCTCGGAAATCGGCTCGGCGTCGTCCTGGCTCACCGGTGAGACCTGCCCCCACTATCTCTTCTTCTCCGCCGAGGAGATCCCCGATGGGGCCACCGTGTTCAAGTGTGCCCCTCCGATCCGTGGCGCCGCCCACCGTGAGGCTCTGTGGGAGGGTCTGATCAAGGGCACTCTCAGCATGGTGGTCTCCGACCACTCACCCGCTCCTCCGGAGATGAAGGCGGCCGATTCGGGAGACCTCGCCGCGGCCTGGGGTGGGATCGCGTCGCTCCAACTCCGGCTCACGGCGACCTGGACCGAGGCGGCCGAGAGAGGGGTGGGCTTTGGCGACCTAACACACTGGCTGTCCACGGCCCCGGCCGCACTTGCCGGCCTCGATGGGGCCAAAGGGTCGATCGCACCGGGAAAGGACGCCGACTTCTTGGTCTGGGATCCCGGCGGTGTCACCGAGGTGAGGGGGCAGGGGCTGGAGCATCGACATCCGCTCACCCCCTACGAGGGGATGCGGCTACGGGGCCGTGTGGAGAAGACGATCCTCCGCGGCGAGACCATCTTCGAGCAGGGACGGGTCGCAGTCGGACATGGCAGGATGTTGCGACGAGGATGATCGATCTCATCTCACATGCGACCGGCGGCCGGGTGGTCGAATGCAACGACGAGTTCTTCGCGGTCGCCGACAATCTGCTCAAGACCACAGATCCCGTTTGGAGAGACGGGGAGTACACGGATCGGGGCAAGTGGATGGACGGCTGGGAGACCCGGCGGCGCCGCGAGCCGGGCCATGACTGGTGTGTCCTTGCCCTGGGAATCCCGGGTGCGGTGCGTCAGGTGACTGTCGACACCTCCCACTTCACCGGCAACTACCCGGACGAGTTCTCCCTAGAGGCGACCGGTGCCGCCTTCGACGACCGTGTCGCCGCCGCGGTGTGGGAGATGTTGATCCCCCCGACCAAGCTCTCTGGCGATTCCGTGGCGTCTTTCCAGGTCGACGACCCCCACCGCGTCACCCATCTCCGTCTCAACATCTTCCCCGACGGAGGCGTGGCCCGGCTGCGGGTGGAGGGCGACCCGATTCCCTCGATGAGCGAGGTCTGCCCCGGCGGTCCGGTCGACCTGGTCTCCGCCCTGGTGGGCGGTGCCCCCTTGTCGGTCTCCGACCGCCACTACTCGGACCCGGCCAACACCCTGCGTCCCACCGTCCCGGCGGGCATGTGGGACGGCTGGGAGACGAAGCGGCGCCGGGGGCCGGGCCATGACTGGGCGGTGTTCCGGCTGGGCCTGGCGGGAGTCGTCGAGGAGGTGGTCGTCGACACCAGTCACTTCAAAGGGAACGCACCGGGCTTCGTCTCATTGGACGTCTCGGACGACGGGGAGTCCTGGGCCGGGGCGATCGAGCGCGCCCTGGTCAAGGCCGACGCCCAGAACCGCATCTCACTCCCCCAGGCGGTTCATGCCGGGCAGGTGCGTCTCGGCATCCATCCCGACGGTGGCGTCTCCCGGTTCCGGGTCCTCGGGCGGCCCGACCCCCGAGCGGCGGGCGAGAAGCGGGTCCTCTATCTCAACAGCCTCTTCGATCAGGAGGCGGAGCGCTTCTTCTTCACCGCATGCCGGGTCCCGGCCTGGGTCGGGCAGATGATGTCCGGTCGGCCCTATCAGAGAGTCGAGGATGTTCTGACTGCCGCGGAGAGCGCCTTCGACTCCTTCGAGGAGAAGGGCTGGCTGGAGGCTTTCGCCTCCCACCCCAGGATCGGGGAGAGAGGCGACGACACCGCGTCGCGCGAGCAGTCGGGCGTGGTGGGGGCGGGTCGGGCCGTTCTCCGGGAGCTGGCCGAGGTCAATGCCCGATACGAGGAGAAGTATGGGTTCACCTACATCGTCCACGCCTCCGGCAAGGGCGCGTCCGAGATGCTCGAGATAGCCAGAACGCGGCTGGGGAACAACCGTCAGGAGGAAATCGCCATCGCCGCCCAGGAGCAGAGGTCGATCACCGCGACGAGACTGAGACGCATGCTTTGCCAGGAGCCATTGTGACCACCTTGAGCACCCACGTGCTCGATACCGGGCTGGGAGCGCCGGCCGAAGGGATGGAGGTGCATCTCTCCCACCGTCGCGACGGGGGCTGGGATCGGATCACCTCGGCGTCCACCGACGGTGACGGCCGGGTCGGCGACTTCGGCGGACTGGATGCCGGTGTGTATCGCCTGGTCTTCGAGACCGGTGGCTACGGCAACGTCTTCTACCCGTCGGTGGAGGTCGTTTTCGTGGTCGACGGCGACAGGGACCACCTCCATATCCCCCTCCTCCTCAGCCCGTTCGGTTTCACGACCTACCGGGGGAGCTGATGGCGACGTTGGGCCCCAATCGATGGGGGAAGTCGCAGGTTCGGGTCTCCAAGGTCCATAGGGGGGAAGTCGCAGACGACTTCTCCGACGTGACCGTGTCCGTCCTTCTCGAGGGTGACGTCGCCGCGGCGCACACGGAGGGGGACAACAGTGAGGTGGTCCCGACCGACACCATGCGCAACACCATCTACGGTCTGGCCCAGGAGCACTTGAGCAAGGACCTGGAGCGGTTCGGCGTGGTCCTCGCCGAGCGTTTTCTCTCTCGGGAGTCCGTCGATCAGGCGATCGTGAAGCTGGAGGAAAGGGTGTGGCAGCGGGAGACGGCGATCGGTTTTCTCGGCGGCGGCTCGGTTCGCCGGATCGCCCGCATCGTCAGGGGGCGGGAGACGGGGACGCGTGGCGGCGTCGAGGGGTTGGCCGTGCTGAAGACCAGGGGCTCGGCATTCTCCGGGTTCCCCAGGGACGAGTTCACCGTCCTCCCCGAGAAGGAAGACCGGGTGCTGGCCACGTCGATCACGGCCTGGTGGGAGTACACGGAGATGCCGGGCGATACCGCCGCGACCTGGGGATTGGTCTGCCGCTCCATGATCGATAGCTTCTTCGCAGAGTCATCGGCCTCGGTGCAACACCAGGGCTATCTGATGGGAGAGGCGGCGTTGGCCGCGGTTGCGGAGATCTCCGAGATCTCCCTCCATCTCCCCAACCAGCACCATCTCGACTTCGACCTGACCCGCTTCGACCTGGACGACCACGGAATCGTCTTCCAGCCGGTCACCGAGCCCTACGGGGATATCGCCCTCACGGTCCGCCGCTAGA
>CAZAHX010000015.1:0-16270 GCA_964485005.1 uncultured Acidimicrobiaceae bacterium
CGCCAGCTGCTGCTCCAACTCATCAGTAGTCAACTGATCAAAACTCATACTCCCGAACATACGTTCGGTCTGTGACAGAAACAAGAGGGTTACCCCTAGAACGCGAAACTTTTTGCTATCGATCGGTAGCGGCGATCGATTCCAGTATCTCCAGCCGATTCCCGAAGGGATCCGAGACATAGAAACGATCGAATCCGGGCAGAGGCCGGTCGGTTTTCACCACGCCCGCCTCCTCGAGTCGCCGCCTCAGTGCGGCCAGATCGTCCACCAGTAATGCCGGATGGGCCTTCCCCGCCGGGGAGAAGCCCGGCTCGACACCGAGATGGATCCGCACCGCCCCGGACTCGAACCAGCACCCACCACGGGCTGCCAGGTCATCGGGCTTGGGCACCCGCGGAACGCCCAGGATCCCCTGGTAGAAGCGCGTGGCCGCCTCTTCGCCCCCCGCAGGCATGGCCAGTTGCACGTGATGGATCCCGACCACTCTCACCGGCGTCAGTATCCCAGTGTCACCCGAAAGACCTCCAAATCGATCGTCGCCCGTAGTACTGTCACAGAACATATGTTCGTGCTGGGTATCGACCCCGGACTCTCCGCCAGCGGCTACGGGCTCGTGCAAGGGACCCATCCGCCAACGGCTCGTCTCGCCGGGGTGATCCGCACCGACGCGTCCATGCCCACCGCCGCCCGGCTCGCCGAGCTGCATCTGGGTCTGGTCCAGGTGATAGACGAGGCGAAACCGGATGCCATCGCCTTGGAGATCACGTTCACCAATCGCAATCTGCAGACCGCCATCTCGGTGGGCCGCGCCTCCGGTGTCGCCCTGCTCGCCGCAGCCCAGGCCGGGATATCCGTCTACGAGTACGCCCCTACGGCGGTGAAATCGGCGGTGACCGGCGACGGGTCGGCTAACAAGGGCCGGGTGCAGAAGATGGTGACTCGACTTCTCAACCTGAGCGACGCACCGATGGCGGCGGATGCGGCAGACGCCCTAGCCATCGCCCTGTGCCATCTGCGCGCCGCCCCGCTGGAGGCGAGGCGATGATCGGCCGTCTGCGCGGCATGCTGGTCTCCAGCCGCCAGGGCTCCGTGTGTGTCGATGTCGGCGGGGTGGGATACGAGGTGACGCTGACGCCGCGGGACGTGGCGGCGTTGCCCGGCGTGGGGGAGGAGATCGTGGTCCACACTCACACCCATGTCCGGGAGGACGAGATCGCCCTCTACGGCTTTCCCAGCGAGGCCGATCGCGAGCTCTTCAGGGTCCTGATCTCTGCGAGCGGGGTGGGACCCAAGGTGGGTATGGCGATACTCGGCTCCATGACCTCCCGGGAGGTGATGCGGGCCATCACCCAGGAGGACCCCGATGCCCTCACCGTCGCCCCCGGCGTCGGCAAACGGGGAGCGCAGAAGATCGTCCTCGAGCTGGGGCCCAAGCTGGCAGGGCGGGAGATCGAGGTCACCGGGGCCGCTGGACCTGCCCAGGTGCGGTCGGCCCTCGAGGGACTCGGCTACTCGACCGCCGAGATCAACGCGGTCATCGGCGATCTCGATCCCGATGACCCGATCCCGGACCAGATCAAGACGGCGCTGCAGCGTCTGGGTGGTGGATGATGCGGGAGGACAGCCTGCTCAGCCCGGCACCGGAGAACGACGAGGAGCTCAGCCTCCGACCCCGCACCCTCGCCGAATTCGTGGGTCAGCCCCAGGTCAAGGAGCGGCTCCGCATCTCACTCGAGGCTTCGATCCAGGAAGGCAGGCCGCTCGACCACATCCTCTTCTCCGGTCCCCCCGGTCTGGGCAAGACCACCTTGGCGGCGATCATTGCAGCCGAGAAGGGTGTGGCCTTCCGCATCACCTCTGGCCCCGCCCTCGACCGGCCGGGAGACCTCGCCGCCATCCTCTCAAACCTCCAACCGCAGGATGTGTTCTTCATCGACGAGATCCACCGGCTGCCTAGGGCGGTGGAAGAGGTCCTCTACCCGGCGATGGAAGACTTTCAGCTCGACGTGGTGCTCGGGAAGGGACCAACTGCGCAGTCGATCCGCATCGATCTGCCCCGCTTCACCCTGATCGGAGCCACGACCAGGAAAGGGAAGGTCACCGCACCGCTGCGGGACCGGTTCGGCATCGAGGAGAAGCTGGACTACTACGAGACCGACGATCTGGCCAGGATCATCAGGAGGTCGGCGCAGATCCTCGGCATCGAGATCGACGGCGAAGCCTCCGACCTCATCGCCTCACGCAGCCGAAGGACTCCCCGGATCGCCAATCGGCTACTGGCGCGGGTGCGCGACTTCGCCGTGGCCAGGGCCTCGGGGGTCATCGACGCCGTGGTCGCCGAGGAGGCCCTCGGGGTGTTCGAGGTCGACGACCTCGGGCTGGACAAGGTGGACCGCTCCATTCTCGAGGCCATCGTGAGCAAGTTCGGCGGCGGCCCCGTGGGCCTCTCCACCCTCTCCATCGCCGTGGGCGAGGAGCCGGAGACTGTGGAAGATGCCTACGAGCCCTTCCTCCTCCAGTCGGGTCTCATCAAGCGCACCCCCCGGGGCCGGGTGGCCACCACCCACACCTACTCCCATCTCGGCGTCGACCCGCCGGCTGACCCCCAAGGGTCCTTGCTCTAGCCGTTGGCGAAGGTCTCCGACTTTCGATATGAGCTCCCCGAGGAGGCCATCGCCCAGTCGGCCGTCGAGCCCCGCCACGACGCCCGGCTCCTCGACACCAGGGACTACTCCGACCACAGGTTTCTCGACCTACCTTCTCTGCTCGACCCCGGCGACCTCGTGATCGTCAACGAGACTCGGGTCAGGGCGGCGAGACTCTCCGGTCGGCGTATGGACAGCGGCGGCCGGGTCGAGCTGCTCCTCCTCGACCGCGACCCGGAGGGAAGGTGGCAAGCCCTGGCCAGACCGGCGCGCCGACTCCGCCGGGGTGTGGTCATCGATCTCCAAGAGACGAGGGCGACCGTGATCGACAATCTCGGGGAAGGGAGGATCATGGTGGAGCTCGATGTCGACGACGAGGAGGCCGTCGTGGAGAAGATCGGGGTCATTCCCCTACCGCCCTATTTCACCGGCGAGCTCGATGATCCGGGTCGCTACCAGACCATCTATGCCCGGGCCCCGGGATCGGCGGCGGCCCCCACCGCGGGGCTCCACTTCACAGACGAGGTGATGGCCGGGCTCTCCACACGGGGGATCGAGACCGCCCGCGTCGACCTCCACGTCTCGCTGGATACCTTTCGGCCGATGACGGTGGAGGAGGTCTCGGACCACGTGATGCATAGCGAGTGGTGCGCGATCCCAGAGGAGACGGCCCGTTCGGTGGCCAAGACCAGGGAGACGGGCAAGAGGATCGTGGCGGTGGGGACCACGGTGGTGAGAACCCTCGAGTCCTTCGCTAGGGAGGACGGAACGGTGGAAGCCGGGGAAGCAGAGACCGATCTCTTCCTCCAGCCGGGGAGCGATTTCCGGGTAGTGGACGGTCTGGTGACCAACTTCCATCTCCCCGGGTCGACGCTTCTGGTCCTCCTCGCCGGGTTCATGGGCCCCCGCTGGCGACAGGCCTATCGGGTCGCCCTCGACCGCGGGTACCGGTTTCTCTCGTTTGGCGACGCCATGTATGCAGAGAGGACCGGCACTTAGTGCACCCGACCGTACTTTCGTTGGGGAGCACTTAGCCTGCCGCCCATGACCGCGGTGACCTGGACCAGAGCGGCCGGCGACGGGTCCGCCCGCACCGGGACTCTGAAGACTCCCCATGGCGAGGCGCGAACCCCGGCCTTCATGCCGGTGGGAACGCGAGCGGCGGTCAAGGCCGTCGACCCCGAGGACCTGGTGGGTCTGGGGGTGGAGATCGTCCTGGCGAACACCTACCACCTGATGCTTCGTCCCGGCGTCTCGCTCGTGGAGGAGATGGGTGGCCTGCACCGGTTCATGGGATGGGACCGGCCCATCCTCACCGACTCCGGCGGATTCCAGATCTTCTCGCTCGATCCCGTCATCGACGAGGACGGTGCCACCTTCCGCTCGGTCTACGACGGGGATGCTGTGCACCTGACACCCGAGGACGCGGTGCGCATCCAGGAAGGCCTGGGCGCCGACATCATCATGGCGCTCGATGTGTGCGTGGGGCTCCCCGCACCACGAGAGGTGGTGGAGGACGAGATGAAGAGGACCTTGCGCTGGGCCGAGCGATGCCTGGAGACGCACCGCCGGGACGACCAGGCCCTGTTCGGGATCGTCCAGGGGGGCATCGACCCCGATCTCCGCATGGCCAGTGCGGAGGCCACCGCGGCCCTCGGCTTCCGCGGCTTCGGTATCGGGGGCCTCTCCGTGGGTGAGGAGGCCCCGGATCGCAATCGCGCCCTCGAGGCTGCCGTGAGCCGGCTCCCCGACGACAAGCCCCGATACGTGATGGGATTGGGGGACACGGAAGGCATGCTCGACGCCATCGCCAGGGGGGCCGACCTGTTCGACTGTGTCATCCCCACCCGGCTCGCGAGGCACGGGAAGGTGCTCACCAGGAACGGGGACTTCAACCTGAAGACCTCGGCCTATGAGAGCGACGAGCGCCCGCTCGATCCCGATTGCAGATGCCACACCTGCTCCATCCACAGCCGGGCCTACCTGCGCCACCTGGTCAGGACCGGGGAGCTGAGCGCGCACCGGCTGCTCACGATCCACAATCTCAGCTACACGATGGATCTGTTCGTCGAAGCCGCCGACGCTATCGCCGCGGGCCGGCTTGCCGATTGGACAGATATGTTCCGTGGCCGACGCAGAGGTTCGCCCTCGGGGGCCTCGGCGTCCTAACCTCGCACCCAGTCGACCACCCCGCGGAGGAACCGTGAGCCTTTTCGTCCTTGCCCAGGAGTCGGGTGCCGGGATCTCGTCCCTGGTCTTCCTGGCGTTGATGGTCGGGATCTTCTATCTGCTCATCATCCGGCCCCAGCGAAAGCGGGCCCGGGTCCAACAGGAGCTCTCCGAGTCCCTCCAACTCGGGGATCGAGTTCGCACCATCGGTGGGATCCACGGCGTCGTCACCTCCCTCGACGACACGAGTGTCGTGCTCCGGGTCGAGGAGGGTCAGATCCGCTTCACCCGCCGCGCCATTGGGACGCGGGTCGGGGACGAAGACTGAGGTGACCCGGCGGCTCGTCGGTCTGGTAGTCGTCCTCGCCGTCGCCTGGGGAGGGTTGGCGGCGACGATCGCTCTCGGCATTACTCCCCGTCTCGGGCTCGACCTGCAAGGGGGCACCGCGGTGGTGCTCACGGCACCTGAGGGGACCGACCCCGAGCTCCTCGAGGTGGCCACCGACATCATGACCCGGCGCATCGAGGACCTGGGGGAGGTACAGGAGCCCGACATCGCCATCTCGGGTGACGACACCGTGGTGGTCCAACTGCCCGGAGTGGAGGACGAGGAGCGGGCCATCGCCGCCGTCGGCCAGACTGGACTGCTCAGCTTCCGTCCCGTCCTCGGGGCCTTCCCGGGGGACACCGGGCCGCTGGCCGGGGCCGACACTCCCGGCATCGACCCCGAAACCGGCCTCACCATCGACGACGACATCGACGAGGAGGCCTACCTGCTCTATGACAGCGGATTCGGGACCCAGGTCCTCCATGTCGGCCCTTCCCGTCTCGAAGGCTCCGGGGTCGCCGACGCCATCCCCTTCTTCGAGCCCAACCAGGCGATATGGGCGGTGAATCTCAGCTTCAGCAGCGAAGGAGGGGAGGGGTTCGCCGCGCTCACCGCCGACGCCGCCTCCTTCCCGGTCGGAGATCCGCGGCGGCAAATCGCCATCGTCCTCGATGGTGAGGTGATCTCTTCGCCGGCTGTCAACCCGGACGTGTCCTCGGTAACCGGCATCACCGGCGGGAGCGCCCTGATCACGATGGGTGCCGCCGAGGACGCCCAGCAAGAAGCCGCCGATCTGGCAGTGGTGCTCCGCTACGGCTCGCTCCCCGTCGCCTTCGAGATCTCTGCGGTGCAGAAGGTGTCGGCCTCGCTGGGTATCGATTCGCTGAGGGCCGGCCTGGTGGCCGGTGTCCTCGGGTTGGGCCTGGTCGCCCTGGCCCTGCTCGCCGTGTACCGGGCCCTCGGTCTGGTGGCCATCGTCGGGCTCACCGTCTTCTCCGCCCTGCTCATCGGGCTCTTCGGTCTTCTCGGGGCGACCCAGGGTCTCACTCTGACCCTGGCCGGCGTGACCGGGCTCATCGTCTCCATTGGGATCACCGCAGACAGCTACATCGTGTACTTCGAGCGGGTGAAGGAGAAGATCAGGGACGGTCTGTCGGTCGACGTGGCCAGCGAGGAGGGGTTCCGCGCCGCCTTCCGGACCATCCTCACCGCCGACACCGTGTCACTGCTCGCCGCCATCCTGCTTTGGATGCTGGCGGTGGGCGCGGTCAAGGGCTTCGCCATCGCTCTCGGCCTCGCCACCGTGCTCGACATCGTGGTGGCCCGGACCTACACCCGCCGCGCCGTGCGCGCACTCGCCGAGACCCCTCTAGGGGCGGGTGGTTGGTTCACCATCGAGGGGGCGGCGCGATGAGCGCATGGGGACGTATCACCCGGGGCGAGACCACGATCGACTTCGTGGGTCATCGGCGACGCTGGTTCACCATCTCCGCCGTGCTCCTGGTGGTCTCGTTGCTCGCCCTCGCCCTGCTCCGGCTCAACCTCGGGATCGAGTTCGTCGGGGGCCTCGCCCTGCAGGCTCCCAATCCGGCGGGAGCCGATGTTCCCGAGGTGCGTGACGCCCTGGCCGAGATCGGGGTGGTGGAGTCGACGGTGCAGCTCCTCGAGGATGGTGAGGCTGTGAGGGTGACCACCCCTGAGCTGGCCCCCGACAGCCAGGATCGGGCGATCGAGGCGCTGAGGTCGGTGACCGCGGCCTCCGGGGAGGAGATCTCGATCGATTCGGTGGGGCCCACTTTCGGGGCCCTGGTGGCGAGGAGGGCGCTGCTCGCCCTGGGCGTGTTCCTGGGGGCGGTGATCATCTTCATCAGCTGGCGGCTGGAGCTGAAGATGGCCCTCGCCGGCCTGGCCGCCCTCTTCCACGACCTGATCATCACCGTCGGCGTGTACGCCCTGACCGGGTTCCCCGTGACCTCGGCCACAGTGGTTGCGGTGCTCGTCGTGCTCGGCTACTCGCTGTACGACACGGTGGTGGTGTTCGACAAGGTGGAGGAGCTGGCCGGGTTGGAGGAGGAGAAGAGCTACACCGAGATCGTCAACCAAGGCATGAATACCGTCCTCGCCAGGTCCCTGGCGACATCGCTCACCTCCTTGCTCCCAGTGGGGAGCATCCTGTTCGTGGGCGCATTCCTGCTCGGGGCGCCCACCCTCCGCGACTTCGCCTTGGCATTGTTCGTGGGGATCGCAGCCGGGACCTACTCCTCGATCCTCGTCGCCGCCCCGCTCCTCGCCACATGGAAGGAGAAAGAGCCCTTCTGGGTGGAGCGCGCCGAGTGGGTGGAGCGGAGGATCAAAGCCGGTAGACGCTGATCGGGCCGTAGACTTCAGGGCTGATGGACCTCGCCGCCCTCATTCGCGACATCCCGGATTTCCCCGAGCCCGGGGTGGTCTTCAAGGACATCACTCCGGTGCTCGCCGACGCCAAGGCGCTGGCACAGCTCGTCGACGCCCTAGCCAAGCCCTTTTCGGACGCCGGGGTGTCCAAGGTGGCCGGGATCGAGGCCCGTGGCTTCACCCTCGCCACCCCAGTGGCGAACTACCTCGACGCCGGGTTCATCCCCTTGCGCAAACCGGGGAAGCTGCCCTTCGAGACCGTCACCGAGGAGTACGAGCTCGAGTACGGGAGCGACGCTCTCGAGGTGCACATCGACGCGGTCACTGAAGGCGAGAAGATCCTTCTGGTGGACGACGTGATTGCCACCGGAGGCACCGCGGCCGCCGCGATCAGACTTCTCCGCCGGATCGGAGCCGATGTCGTCGGTCTCTCCGTCTTCATCGAGCTCGTCTTCCTCGGGGGTTCGGACCATCTCGACGGAGTCCCTCTCCATGCTCTCCTCAAATACGACTGAGTTCTCCGACGCCACGCTGGAGGATGTCCTCACGGCCTTCACCGGTCACCATCCGGATGGGGACACCGGCGTCGTGGAGCGCGCACATGCGATGGCGGCCCGGGCACATGACGGGCAGACGAGAAAGACCGGCGCCCCCTACATCACCCATCCGTTGGCAGTGGCCCGAATGCTCGCCGATTACGGGTTGGACGAGGCCACTATCGCCGCCGCCCTCCTCCACGACACCGTGGAGGACACCGAGCTCAGCCTGGAGGACATTCGCTCCGAGTTCGGGAACGAGATCGCCCAGCTCATCGATGGGGTGACCAAGCTGGATCGGGTCCGGTACTCCAATCGCGAGCAGCAACAGGCCGCCAGCATCCGCAAGATGGTGGTGGCGATGGCGCAGGACGTGAGGGTGCTTCTCGTCAAGCTGTTCGACCGGTTGCACAACATGAGGACCGTGACGGCCCTGCGTCCCGAGAAGCAGGTGCGCGTGGCTCGGGAGACCCTCGACGTGTACGCCCCGCTGGCCCATCGTCTCGGGGTCCAGGAGATCAAGCACGAGTTCGAGGACCGCTGCTTCGCCATTCTCCACCCGGGGCCCAACGCGGAGATCGAGGCCAAGCTGGCCGAGGCGGCGCCGGAGCGCGAGGCTTTCATCGAGAAGATGGTCACCGAGATCAAGGGGATGCTCTCAGACGCCGGCATCGAGGCGGCGGTCACCGGGCGCCCCAAGCACCACTACTCGATCTATCGCAAGATGCTCGAACAAGACCGCCCCTTCGAGGAAATCCACGATCTCATCGGTATTCGGGTGATAACCGCCAACACCCGGGACTGCTACGCCGCTCTGGGCCTGGTGCACAGTCACTGGGTCCCGGTGACGGGACGGTTCAAGGACTACGTGGCCATGCCCAAGATCAACCTCTACCAGTCTCTGCACACCACGGTGATCGGCCCCGACGGGAAGCCCCTCGAGATCCAGATAAGGACCGAGGAGATGCATATGCGAGCCGAGTCGGGAATCGCTGCCCACTGGCGTTACAAGGAAGGAGACTTCTCCAGCCTTCCCACCATGGACCTCGGATCGATCGAGGAGGACCCCGAGGAATTCCTCGCGAATCTGAAGCTCGACCTGTATATGGACGAGGTCTTCGTGCTCACTCCGGACGGGGACGTCAAGGAGATGGCCGCCGGCTCCACAGCGATCGATTTCGCCTACGCGGTGCACACCGAGGTCGGCCATCGATGTGTCGGCGCACGGGTCAACGGGAGACTGGTTCCACTTTCCACCCGGCTCGAGTCGGGCGACATCGTGGAGATCCTCACCTCCAACTCCCCGGATGCCGGGCCCAGTCGCGACTGGCTCAAGGTGGTTCGGACCGGGAAGGCGAAAGGGAAGATCAAGCAATGGTTCCAGAAGGAGCGCCGCGAGCAGGACCTTTCCGAGGGGAGAGACCAGGTGCTCGAGCTCTTCCGGAAGGAGGCCCCCGAGATCAACGCTTCCGAGCGTGACGGGATGATCGCCGAGCTGGCCAACGAACTGGGCCAGCGCGACTCCGACTCCCTGTTCATCGCCATTGGGGCGGGCCATGTCTCGTTCGACTCCGTGGCCGCCCGACTCACCCGCAGGCTCAGCCCCGACACCGGCGACGAGCTCTTCCGGCCGCCCCGGCGAAGACGCCCCGCCGAGCAGGCGCAGGTAGTGGTGGAGGGCCAGGATGACATGCTCATCCACCTGGCCAACTGCTGCTCGCCCGTCCCGGGCGATCCCATCGTGGGGTACGTCACCGTGGGTCGAGGGGTGTCGGTGCATCGATCTGACTGCACCAACGTCTCCAGTCTCAGCGAGCGCAAGGAGCGCGCCGTCGAGGTCTCCTGGCCGAGGAGATCTGCCGCCTCGGCCTTCGTCGTGTGGATCCAGGTGGAGGCGCTGGACCGCACCCGTCTCCTCAGGGACGTGACCTCGGTGGTGAGCGATACAGGAGGCAATATCACCGCCTCCTCGACCAATGTCGGAACCGACCGGGTGGCGGTTCTCAAGTACGAGGTCGAGCTGTCCGATCCCGGCCAGCTTCCCAGGCTTCTCACCGACCTTCGCGCCGTGGACGGTGTGTTCTCGGCCTTCCGCCTCGCCAACGACCCCTCGGCGAGCTGATGATCTTGCGCATCCCGGCCTGGGTCGCCGAGACCAATGCCTACGTCGTCACCGCCGACCAAGATGACCTGGCGATCGTGGTGGACGCTCCTCCCCAGCCGGAGCTGATCGGCGCCGAGATCGCTGAGAGGGGTCTGGCGGTAGTGGGCATCTTGCTCACCCATGGTCACATCGACCACACCGGGGGAGCGGGGCGTCTCGCCTCCGAGACCGGAGCCCTGACCTACGTCCACCCGGATGACGACTTTCTCACGCTCCATCCCGCCGAGCAGCTTCGAAGCATGTTCGGCATGACGCCTCCAGGCTCCTACGAGGTGCCGGAGCGAATGGAGCGGTTGGAGCACGGTGAGAAGCTGGACCTGGCCGGGATCAGCCTCGAGGTCAGGCACACTCCAGGTCACACTCCGGGGCACTGCTGCTTCTACTGGGGTTCGGAGGGGATTCTCTTCTCCGGCGACCAGCTGTTCGCCGGCTCCATCGGCCGCACGGACCTCCCGGGAGGGTCGATGCCCGAGTTGATCAACTCGATGAGGGAGGAGGTCATGGTCCTCGACGACGAGGTGAGGGTGCTCCCGGGGCACGGCCCGGAGACGACCATCGGGCGTGAGCGGAGAACGAACCCGTTCGCCGAGATGTGGGCGGGAAACACCACTCGTTAACCTGGCTGGCTCCATGAGCTTCCAGCCCCCGAAGGGAACCAGCGATGTTCTCGCACCGCGTTCGGAGAGCTGGCGCCGCATCCTCCAGAAATGGGACGAATGGAGTCTCCGCTACGGATACCCCCTGGTAATCACCCCGGTTTTCGAGTTCACCGAGCTCTTCGAACGGGGCGTCGGCGGCACCACCGAGCTGGTGAGCAAGCAGATGTACACCTTCGAGGACCGGGGCGGGCGATCGGTCACCCTTCGCCCCGAAGGCACCGCCGGAGTGGTGCGGGCCTATCTCGATGCCGGCGTTCAGGGAGCCTGGAAGGGAGCGTACTCGGGACCTTTCTTCCGATATGAGCAGCCGCAGAGAGGCAGATCACGACAATTTTGGCAGGTCGGAGTGGAACACCTCGCGGTGGAGGGCCCGGTCGCCGACGCCGAGGTCATCGAGCTCGGATATCGGTTCCTCACCGATCTCGCGGTGCCCGGGCTCGAGCTGCTGATCAACTCCCTGGGCACCCCGGAGAGCCGCGCCGAGTACGTGGAGTCGCTTCGCTCGTACCTGCGGGGTGTCGAAGACCAGCTCAGCGAGGACTCGGTCCGGCTCATCGAACGCAATCCGCTACGGGTCCTCGACTCGAAGAGCGATCGCGCCGTGCTCACCGACCCACCGCGCATGTACGACTTCCTCTCCGATGCCGACCGCAAGCACTATGAAGCCGTAAAGGCGGTGCTCGACGACCTGGACATCCCCCACCGGGAGGATCATCGTCTGGTCCGCGGCCTGGACTACTACACCCGGACCACTTTCGAGTACGTGGCCACCGACCTCGAGGCCGCCCAGAACGCGGTAGGGGGTGGGGGCAGGTACGACGGCCTGGCAGAAGCCCTTGGAGGGCAACGGGTCCCGGGGGTGGGCTTCGCACTCGGGATCGACCGGATCCTCCTCTCGCTCGGCGAGCCGGAGCAGGGTCATCTCCAGGCCTATCTGATCTCAGAGACCGGCCCGGAGGACGCCATGCGGGTCGTCTCTCATCTGCGTGAGTCGGGGATTCGGGTGGACTTCGACACCGAGGGCAGGTCGGTCAAGGCCCAGTTCCGAGCGGCGAAACGTCTCCAGGCACCGGTGGTCCTGGTGTGGAAGGGAAACGACCGCAAGCTGGACGCCCAGACCTTCGACGAGCGCGAGGAAGTCGCCCTCGACGACGTGCCGATCTGGGTGACCGAGCACATATGAGGACTCACCGAGCCGGAGAAGTCTCCGAGTCGGCGATCGGCGAGGAAATCGTCGTCGCCGGGTGGGTGCAGCGTCGCAGGGACCACGGCGGCATCGCCTTCTTCGACCTCCGGGACGCCAGCGGTCTGGTCCAGGTGGTGGCCGACCCGGATGAGCACCCGGTGGTCGAGGAACTCAAGATGGAGTACTGCGTTCGGGTGCGGGGGAAGGTCCGCGCCCGGCCCGAGGGCACAGAGAACCCCGAGCTGGCCACAGGATCGGTTGAGATCGGCGCCGAAGAGATCGAGGTGCTCTCTCCGGCCGAGACTCTGCCCTTCATGATCGACGACCGGGTCGAGATCGACGAGCGGACCCGGCTGCGACATCGCTACCTCGACCTGCGGCGTCCCCGCATGGCCGCCAACCTTCGGGCCCGCTCCCGGGCGACCGCAGCCATCAGGCGGACCCTGGATGATCTCGGCTTTTTGGAGATCGAGACCCCGACCCTGGTCAACTCGACACCGGAGGGGGCCCGGGACATGCTGGTGCCCTCCCGGCTCCGCCCCGGGCAGTTCTACGCGCTGCCCCAATCACCCCAGCTGCTCAAGCAGCTCCTGATGATCTCCGGGGTGGAGCGCTATTTCCAGATCGCCCGGTGCTACCGGGACGAGGACTTCCGCGCCGACCGTCAGCTCGAGTTCACCCAGCTCGATCTGGAAGGTGCCTTCTGGGAGCGAGAAGACGTCCTTGACACCGTGGAACAGGTGCTCGCCGCGGTAGTCGCCGAGTTGCGGGGCATCGAGATCGCCCGGCCGTTCCCCAGGCTGACCTGGGAGGAGGTCATGAACCGCTTCGGGACCGACAAACCCGACACCCGGTTCGGCATGGAGATCACCGACATCACCGACCTATTCACCGAGAGTGGCTTCGGGGTCTTCCGATCGACGGTGGACGAGGGGGGGACGGTACGGGCGATCAACGCCGGCCCTCTCGAGTGGTCCCGGGGCCGGGCCGACGCCCTCACCGAGCGGGCCAGGGATCTGGGGGCCAAGGGCTTGGTGTGGATGGTGGTGGAATCCGACGGCTCGGTGAGGTCCCCCGTGGCCAAGTTCCTCACCGAGGAGGAGCTGGCGGAGATGAGAACGCGCCTCGACGCCTCCCCGGGAGATGTGCTCCTGGCCGTCGCCGATCGGTGGCGAACCGTCCTCGAGGTGCTGGGAGCACTCCGGCTCGAGTTGGGCCGGCCCCAGGGTCACGACGACCTGGCCTTCCTCTGGGTTGTCGACTTCCCTCTCTTCGAGGAGGAGGAGGACGGGTCGATCACCTTCTCCCATCATCCCTTCACTTCCCCGGTGTCCCTGGAGGACATGCGTGATGATCCCACGCACGCCGTCTCCAAGGCCTACGACGCAGTGCTCAACGGGGTCGAGCTAGGGAGTGGCTCGATCAGGATCCACGACCCGGAGGTGCAGCGGCAGGTGTTCCAGATCCTCGGTATCGACGCCGAAACCGCAGAGCGGAGATTCGGGTGGTTCCTCGAGGCCCTCAGGTACGGGACGCCGCCCCACGGCGGGTTCGCCTTCGGGGTCGACCGGCTGGTGATGGTCCTGCAGAACGAAGCCTCGATCCGGGAGGTGATCCCCTTCCCCAAGACCCAGACCGGTGCGGACCCGATGACCGGCGCCCCCACCAGGGTCGAGGAGGCCCAACTCCACGATCTCGGAATCGAGCTCACCGAAGAGGCGAGGGCCGGGTGGGAAGAGGAGTAGCCGCTCAGCCTCGCTTTATCAGCCGCCAAGCCTGCTCAGAGGGGTAGTGGTGCGCCCATTCCGCGGTGACATGCTCAAACGACTCACCGGCCGGGTCCGGGTTTCGGATCTCGTGGTAGGCGACGACGTCGAAGCCGATATCGTCGAAGAGACGCATCCACTCCGAGATCGGCAGGTGGAACTCGGTTCCCGCCTGGTCCCCGGTGTCCCAGTCGACGCGGTGCATCCCGAAATAGGGGTAGAGCAGCTCCCTGGTGGCCGGTAGGTCCTGATCGCGATGCTGGGTCAGGACGACCAGAGGGTGATTGCCCAGTAGTGACACCTCTGAGCCCGGTCTGAGAACCCGCCAGGTCTCGGGAACCCACTTGTAGGGATCGGCCCAGATCGTCACCCCGTACTCCGAGATTGCGAAGTCGAAGCTCTCATCCGGGAAGGGGATCGCCTCGGCATTGCCGTGGATCAACTCCAGCTCCACCCCGTGCTCCTCGGCGAGACGACGAGCGGTGGCCAGCTGTCGCTCCGAGTTGTCGATACCGACACAGCGGGCACCCCGCCGGGTCATCCAGGCGGACACGTAGGCAGTGCCACATCCCAGCTCGACCGCCCTCATCCCCGTCATGTCCTCGGGGAGGAGGCTCATCTCGGTCTCGGGGATGCCCCAGATGCCCCAATTGGGCAGGGACTCCCATGCCCGCTCTCCGGGGCCAACCCAATCATCGGCGCCGCGATCCCAGTGTTCCCGGTTTGCCAGGACATAGTCGGGGAGGTCGCTCATTTGCTTGCCGGCTCGAAGACGATGAAACCCCCGGCCGCCCAGGTGGGCGGGGGCTGATCGTAGAGCTCGGTTGAGTCCGACCAGCCGATGTCGAGCAGATCTCCCCGCATCGGACCGCGGAGGAACCGGTAGAGCTGGGCGACGTCGCGGTCGTCGCTCTTAGCCTCGACACAATGCTGGTTGTACCCCCAGTAGTCTCCTTCCTCGACCAGGGAGATGCCCTTCTCCATGCTCTTCCGGGCGGCCTCCAGCCCGTCGGGCTCGGGGGCCAGGGCCTGGTCTTCGGGGGTCCCGTACCCGATGCCGTGATGGAACTGATCGCCGGTGGCCACCATCACCGAGTTCTCGGCGAGCAGGGCAACCTCCTCGATATTGGGCAGATCGGCGGGCTTGCCCCCGGCCAGGTAGGGATAGCGCTCCACGAGACGGCGACCAGTGATCCCCCGGACTCGGATGGCCGTCTCCCAGAAGTGGCGGAGGCTCCTCATGGCGTGGTCGCCCCGCCACTCCTCGCGGAAGTCGAGACCGGGCCCCTGGATGCCCCAGGTGTCGTGTTGGGACGGCGATCCGCCGGCGGCGACCTCCTGACGTGCCCGCTCCATCTCGTCGGTAAAGGCGTGCAGCACGCTGATGGCGAGGACCGTGTCGGCCCCGGTGTCGAGACAGGCATTGACCGCGGCGGCGACGTGAGGCCCGCAGTCGGCCACGCCGACGTGGGCGAAGGTAGCGACCCCGCCCGCGGCGAGAGGCCCGCTGAGGTCCCAGCGCTGTCTGGACTCTTCCAGCATGCGCCGGGTGCCCTCCTCAGCCAGGGCCTCGTGCTCGCGCCGGTAGAGATCGTTGACCTTCTCCTGCAGGGCGGGGCGGTCCAGGGTCACGGGGAACAACTCTACGGAGAAACGGGCAGCCCCTCGTTAACCTCGCGGGGCCCATGAGAAGCAGCGAGATCCGCACCGCGTTCGTCGATTTCTTCGCAGAGCGCGACCATGTGGTGAGACCGTCGGCGTCGTTGATCCCCAACGATCCCACTCTTCTGTTGACCAACGCCGGGATGGTCCCCTTCAAGCCCTACTTCCTCGGTGAGGAGGAGCCCCCGTGGGACCGCGCCGTGTCCGTGCAGAAGTGCGTCCGCACCGTCGATATCGACCTCATCGGGACCACCGAGCGCCACCTCTCCTTCTTCGAGATGCTGGGGAACTTCAGCTTCGGCGACTACTTCAAGGAGAAGGCCATCCCCTGGGGGTTCGAGTTCGTCACCGAGGTGCTCGGCCTGGACCCGGGACGGCTCTGGTACACGGTGCACGAGAGCGATGACGAGGCCGAGGAGATCTGGATCTCACAGGTGGGAGTGCCCGCCGATCGGGTGCAGCGAAGAGGAAGGGACAACTTCTGGCAGATGGGAGTCCCCGGCCCCTGCGGTCCCAGCTCGGAGATCTTCTTCGATCGCGGCGAGGAGCACGGGGGACCCGGCGGCCCTGCCTCCGGCGACGAGGACCGCTACATCGAGATCTGGAACCTGGTGTTCATGCAGCACATCCAGGATGACCCGTATCACGTGGTGGGGGATCTCCCTGCGAAGAACATCGACACCGGTATGGGGCTGGACCGGGTGGCGGTAGTGCTCCAGGAGGCCGGCTCGGTGTTCGAGATAGACACGACACGGGAGGTG
>CAZAHX010000016.1:0-14775 GCA_964485005.1 uncultured Acidimicrobiaceae bacterium
GCGATCACCCTGGGAGTCGACCTGGCCGAGATGCTGACCGGGGAACAGGCGCGCCTGGCCGCGATCGAAGCCGGAGTCATCGAGGAGGGCGAGGATCTTCCCAACGACTTCTTCATCGACAATCCCGAAATGGTCTTGGAACTCGTCCACCTCGCCGACGATGCCGAGATGACGGTCATCTCCGGGACCGACACGAGCCAGGTGATCACCATCGACGCCGCCCAGCTGGAGTCCCTCTCCGAGGGCACCTACTCCGGGGAGGCGGTCTACGGGATCGTTGCCGGCCTGCCCATCGCCATGGATCTGGTCATCGAAGGCGGTGTGGTCACCGAGGCGCACGCCGTCTATCTGCCCTGAACGCCGTTCTCTATCCCGGCGGCTCTCCATAAGCTGCCGGGGTGGAGGTCAGCAACGCCGATCGGGTCGTCTTCCCCGACGACGGCATAACCAAAGGGGAGGTGGTCGCCTACTACGCATTGGTCGGGCCGCGCCTGTTCCCCTTCGTGGAGGGCCGGGCTCTCACCATCCAGCGATTCCCCAAGGGCATCGGCGAGGAGGGGTTCATGCAGAAGAACGCTCCCGACCACTTTCCCGAAGACCTCTTCGACCGTCACGAGACGCCCAAGGAGGACGGTGGCACGACCACCTACCCGGTCGTCAGGGAGATCGGTGCCCTCCCTTATCTCGCCAACCAGGGAGTCATCACCTTCCACATCCCCCCGGTGACGGTGGAGAATCTGTCCCACCCCGACTGGATGGTGTGGGACCTCGACCCTCCCGAGGGGCGGGTTGAGATGGTTCGGGAGGCGGCGGTCACCCTGCGCTCGATCCTCGAGGACTTTGGGATCTTCACGAAGCCGATGACGTCGGGCTCGAAGGGATATCACCTGAGAGCTCGGATCGAGCCGACGATCGACTCCGCGACGGCGGCCGACATCGCCAGGGGCACGGCCGCCCTCGCCGCCGACGCCAACTCCGACCTGATGACCCTCGCCTTCAAGAAGGCCGACCGGGGGGAGCGGGTATTCGTCGACTGGCTCCGCAATCATCCCTACGCCACGGCGGTGGCCCCATGGTCTCTCCGGGCTCGGTCCGGTGCCCCCGTCGCCGTGCCCCTTTCCTGGGAGGAGATCGATGACATCGCTCCCAACGACGTCAGCCTCTACGAGATTGGCACCCGGCTCGATACCGACCCGTGGGAGGATCTGGCTCCGGTCGACCTCTCCCCAGCGTCCCGCAGCGTCGAGTCCGCGTTGGAGACGTCCGGGATCACCCTCGAGCCCTTCGACCGCTTCCGATCTTGATCCGGTCTGTGTCGATTTACCCGGCTATAGGCCCGGCTAATCGACACAGACCGGACTCCGATACCCTCGGCCGGTGCTTCTCGCAGATCTGGTGACGGCGTCGGATGCCGTTTCCTCGACCCGGTCCAGGATCGAGAAGACCGAGTTGCTGGCCTCGGTTCTGCGACGTCTGACGTCTGTAGAGGCGCCGGTGGCCGTCTCCTACTTGAGCGGCAAGCCGATGCAGAGCCCTCTCGGGGTAGGGCCCGCCACGGTCTACGGGATCGACGCCGATCCGGCAGAAGAGCCATCGCTGCAGGTGCTCGATGTCGACGAACAGTTGGAGAGGATCGCCGGCACTGCCGGGCCCGGCTCCAAGATCCGTAAGGACGCCCTTCTCGGCGATCTGCTGGGAAAGGCCACCCTTCGGGAGCAGGAGTTCCTACGCGGCATGATCCTTCGCAACCTCCGTCAGGGAGCGCTGGAAGGGATCATGGCCGAGGCGGTGGCCGCTGCCCTCGGGGTCCCCGCGGAACGAGTGCGGCGGGCGGCGATGCTGGAAGGCGATCTTGTGGCCGTGGCCTCGCGAGCTCTCGCCGAGGGGGCGGGGTCGCTCCAGGGGGCGGGTCTCACCTTGCATACTCCCGTCCAACCCATGCTGGCCAAGACGTCGCAGACCGCAGGGGAGGCGGTGGCCAGTCTGGGCACGGCAGTGGTGGAATGGAAGCTCGACGGGGCGAGAGTCCAGGTACACCGGCGGGGAACCCAGGTGGCGGTGTTCACCCGAAACCTCAGGGACGTCACCGACAGCCTCCCCGAGGTGGCGGCAGCCGCGCTCGAGCTGAGGGCTTCGAGCTTCATCCTCGACGGAGAGACCTTGCTCATGGGGCCGGCCGGCGCTCCCCAGGTGTTCCAGGAGTCGATGAGGCGGTTCGGGGCCGAGACCGTCGGGGACCGACCCGATCTCACCGCTTACTTCTTCGATTGTCTGCATCTCGACGGTGCCGATCTCATCGACGAGCCTCTGCTGCGGCGTAGGGAGGTCCTGACCGGGCTGGTCCCTGAGGCCAACCTGGTGGGGTCGATCGTCACCTCCGATCCCGGGGAGGCCGACCGATTCTTCGACGACACGGTCGCCAGGGGCTTCGAGGGGGTCGTCGTCAAGAATCCGTCACAGCCGTACGAGGCGGGGCGGCGCGGGTCGGGGTGGCTGAAGGTCAAGCCGACACACACTCTCGACCTCGTGGTCCTGGCCGCAGAATGGGGCTCTGGGCGTCGTCAGGGGTGGCTGTCCAATCTCCACCTGGGGGCCCGCGTCGACGACGGCTTCGTCATGCTGGGCAAGACCTTCAAGGGCTTGACCGATGAGATGCTGGCCTGGCAGACGGGGCGGTTTCTCGAGATCGAAGACCGGCGCGAAGGCCACATCGTCTACCTGCGGCCGGAGATCGTCTACGAGGTCGCCTTCGACGGAGTGCAGCGCAGCACCCGGTACCCGGGTGGGGTGACACTTCGCTTCGCCAGGGTGAAGCGGTATCGCGAGGACAAGAGCCCCGACGACGCCGACACCTTGGAAACTGTGCGGAGCTTCCACGTCTAGATCGAAACCGGTCCTATGGTTTCGCTCTGCCAGGGAAGGGTACCCCCGAGAGTCGCCGAGGTTCACGATGTCCCGACCATTCCACGCTCTGTTGCTGGTGCTTGCGCTTGTCGCCGCGGCGTGCAGCGGGGAGACGGCGGAAACCACGACTTCGTCCACTTCCACGACGACGACCACCACCACCATCCCCCCCACCACCACCACGACCATTCCTCCACCATCGATCGAGGGGGCGACACCCGAGTTGTCAGCGGTCATCGACGCCTTCTATGACTTCGCGGCGACCCGTTCGGAGGAGCCCCCCGCGGCGGTGGAACCGATTTTGGCCTCCATGACCCCGCAGTCGATCGAAACTCCCTCGACTGGGGTGGCTTCAATGGGCGCCTTCAAGGAGCAAGCCATCGCGACCGTGGAGGCCGGAGGGGATCTCTTCCTCCTTGTCGATGACGGGGCCGGCTGGCGAATTGTGGGCGGTGTCTGGCCGACGCTCGCCATGCCGGCCTACTTTGGGGCCGCCCCGCGTATCGTGGCCGTAGTTGGCTCCGACGCCCGCCCTCGGGAGCATCCGTCGGAGACCAGGGCCGACAGCATCCACTTCGTCGGTCTCGACGGCAACGGGGCAGGCGCCGTTGTTGGAGTGCCGCGGGACGCGTGGGTGGTCGGCCCGAGCGGAGGCAAGGGAAAGATCACCAACATCCTCGCCAACCACGGGCCCGACGCCCTGTTCCAGACTTTTGTAAATCTCACCGGTCTCTCTCTCGAGGGATACGTCCTCACCGGTTTCAGCGGATTTCAGGCGATGGTGGGCGAGGTCCTGGGTGGGGTGACGGCGACGGTGCCATTCGCCATCAACGACCGGTGGGCCAAGGCAACCCTGTCCGCCGGTGAGCAAGTCCTCGACGGAGCCCAAGCGCTTTCTTTCGCCCGGGCCCGGAAGACGGTGGCGGGAGGCGACTTCACCCGCTCTTCCCATCAGGGCATCATCCTGATCGGTGCGGCCAGGACGGTGAAGGAAATGGGGTACGGGGCAATCCCAGGGTTGCTCGAGAGGTCTGAGCCGTGGATGATCACCAATCTCACTCCCGAGCAGCTCCTCACTTTCTCCGCCATGGCCATCAGCGCCGATCTGGACGCGATGCCCAATGTCGTGGCGCCGGGATCGGTGGGCAGGGCGGGGGCAGCGAGCGTGGTGTTCCTCTCCAGTTCGGCAGCCAATCTCTGGGCCGACCTCGCCGACGGCCGGCTCGAAGAATGAGTGTGTTGCCAGGCGCCGCGCGACGTTGCCGACGCCGGGACGCCCGGTAGCCTATGGCTGTGCTCCCGGAGCTGGACCAGCTCGCCCTCGTCGCCACCGGCCTCCTGGTGTGGGTCGCCATCGTCCATTCGGTCCTCGCCTTCGGACTTCGCCGCGGCGATCTCGCCTGGGGAGGCCGTTACCCTCGTCTCCTCCCCAGGCCCCACCGATGGGGAAGCGCCCTGTACGCCCTGGGTTTGGTGCTCTCGGCGGTCATCCTTGCCGAACTTGCCGGGCTCATCGATTTGGTCGCCCTTTCCCCCGGATTGATGAAGGCGTCGGGATGGGTGGTGATGGTCTTTCTCGCCGTAACCGCGTTGTTCAGTCTGTTCAAGGGGAGCCGCTGGGAGCGCATGCTCTTCGCGCCGATCGGGATCATCGGCGCAGTCCTCGCCGGTTGGTTCACCTTCGGCTGAGACAAAACCCGTTCCTTAGGTTGTGAGCGACACATGTGTCGCTCACCGCGTACCAGAACGCCTCAGAGCCTCCCGATCCGCTCGACGAGGAGATCGAAATAGGAGTCAGCGTCGATGTCCCGCATGACCGTGGCGTTGGGCTCGGCATCGGTCACGCTCCACCAGTCGAGCACGGTCATCCCCTGGGTGGGGCCCGGAGCAGTTACCACCTCGACGTGAACCTCCTTGCCCCGGAACATCGCGGGCTGGAGTAGGTAGGCGATCACGGTGGGGTCGTGGAGCGGCCCGCCGGGCATCCCGTACTTCTCCATGTCCCAGCGGTCGTAGAAGTCGAGCATGCCGGCGACCGCGGTTCCGGCCGGGGTGCCCAGGTCGCGAAAGCGCTGCAGCCGTTCCGGGGTGGTGAGCGCCCGGTGGGTGACGTCGAGTGGCATCATCGTGATCGGGATCCCGCTGGTGAGGACGACATGGGCGGCATGGGGGTCGACGAAGACGTTGAACTCGGCTACCGGGGTGGTGTTCCCGCCTTCGAAGAACCCGCCTCCCATCATGATCAACTCGTCGATGCTGGAGGCGATCTCCGGCTCCCGGACCAGGGCGAGGGCGACGTTGGTCAGGGGGCCCAAGGTGCAGAGTGTGACGATCTCACGCTCGGATGCGATCTCCACGATTTTGTCGACGGCATGGCCGTCGGCGGGCACCAGCGTCGGAGGGGGGAGGTCGGCTCCGTCGAGCCCAGTGGGGCCATGCACATACTCTGCGGTGACCAGGGGGTTGACCATGGGCCGCACCGACCCCCGATACACGGGCACTTCGGGCCGCCCCGCCAGCTCGACCAGAGCCAGGGCATTGGTCACGGTGAGATCGAGGGGGACGTTGCCGGCCACTGCCGTCACCGCGACCACCTCGAGCTCGTCGGGGGAGGCGAGGGCGGTGAGCAGTGCCACGGCGTCGTCCTGCCCCGGATCGGTGTCCACGATGATGGGACGGGGCGTCATGGGCAGATCTCAATCTTTCTGTGAGGAAAATTGACCGTATAGCAACAAAGAAGCCTCACAGAAACTCCTTCAGTTCACTGAGAGTGGGGAGGGCCGACTGCGCGCCGGCGCGAGTGGTGGCGATGGCGCCGGCGGCGACCCCCCAGCGGACTGCCTCGGTGAGAGACGCGCCGTGAGCAAGGGAGTGTGCTACCGCCCCACAGAAGGCGTCCCCGGCTCCGGTGGTGTCGACCACTTCGACACTTGGTGAGGGAAGGTGGGTGGTCTCGCCCCCTTCGATCACCAGAGCGCCCTCTGCTCCCAAGGTGACCACCACTGCTCCGGGCCCCTCGATGGCCCTCGCCATGTCGACCACCTCATCGCGGTCGCTGGGCTCCTCACTCTCGCTGAGACTGGCCAACTCGCTGCGGTTGGGGAGGAGCACGTCGACGAGCGTCAGCAGATCGTGTGCCAGGGATCGTGCGGGGGCCGGGTTGAGGAGAAAGCTACCCCTGGCGATGGAGGCCGCCTCGGCGACTGCTTCCACGGGTATCTCCAATTGGGCGAGCACCACCGGGGCATCGGCGATCATCCCTGCTTGGGATCGCAGCTGGTCCGCGTCGACGTGGCCGTTGGCTCCCGGACTGACCACGATCGAGTTCTCCCCTGCCGCATCGACGGTGATCACTGCCAAGCCGGTGGCCGCGGTCGGGTCACGCAGCACGCCGGAGACCTCCACCCGCTCAGCTCCGAGCACCTCCACCATGGCCCGGCCCTGGTCGTCATCGCCGACCCGGCCGATCATGGCCACCCGGCTCTCCAGCCTCGCCGCCGCCACCGCCTGGTTGGCGCCCTTGCCGCCGGGGCCGGAGTGATGCTCGGTCCCCAGAACGGTCTCGCCGGGACGAGGATGCCTGTCCGCCACCACAGTCAGGTCGTGGTTGATCGATCCGACCACCACTACATCGAAATCCGACATCCGGCGCAGACTAGAAGGGCTTCGGCCTACTTCCGTGGCGGGTGGAGCGCGCCGGTAGCCCGCAGGTCATCTTACGGTTGTCCCGTGACGAGAGCGCTCCTCCCGGTCTTTCTCACCCTCACTCTCGCCGCGTGCTCCGGGGTGGCTCTCACCCCCGCCGACACCACCGAGGCGTTGGGAACCCACACCTCCACGTCCGCCCCAGAGACCACGCCGGCGACCGACCCGGCTGCGACCACCACGCCCGGCGCCTCCACCACTTCGACAGTTCCCCCCGAGAGTCTCAGCATCGAGGCCTACCCCGTTCCCGAAGGCTCTCGGCCCCACGACGTGGCGCCGGCCGCCGATGGCGGCATCTGGTACACCGCCCAGGCCAGCGGTGAGTTGGGCTGGCTCGATCCCGAGACGGGGGAGACCCGGCACATCTCTCTCGGAGACGGGGCCAGACCCCATGGGGTCATCGTCGACGCAGCGGGAACGCCCTGGGTCACCGACGGGGGGCTAAACAACATCTCCAGCGTCGACCCCGACAGCGGCCAGGTCACCGTCTATCCCCTCCCCGACGACACCCCCGGCGCGCGGCTCAACACCGCCACCTTCGACGAGGCGGGGAACCTCTGGTTCACCGGGCAGGGTGGGATCTACGGCATGCTCGACCTTGCCAGCGGGGAGACCGCGCTCTATCGGGCTCCCGAGGGTCCCGGCCCATACGGGATCACCACCACCCCCGACGGGACCGTCTACTTCGCCTCGCTGGCCGGCTCCTACCTGGGGAGGGTCAACGACGACGGGACGGCCGAGGTGATCGAGCCGCCGACTCCCGACCAGGGGGCAAGAAGGGTGTGGGCCGACTCCTCGGGATCGATCTGGGTGAGTGAGTGGAACACCGGCAGCCTGAGCCGCTATCGGCCTGAGACGGGGGAGTGGGACACCTGGCCCCTGCCCGGTGAGTCGCCGGCGGCCTACGCGGTGTACGTCGACGAGAACGACATCATCTGGGTGAGCGACTTCGGGTCCAACTCACTGGTGCGCTTCGACCCGGCCACCGAGACCTTCCACGCCTATCCCTTGCCCCACCAGCCGGGGGAGGTGCGTCAGCTCCACGGCAGGGATGGGGAGGTCTGGGGAGCCGAGTCGGCGGCCGACTACCTGGTGGTGATCAGGAACCGCTAGCTAGTGGACGGGCCACTAACGCCCGCGGTCGTTGCCTGCCTGGCCGCCACGGCCATTGCCGCTCTTACCCGGGTTGGACTCGCCGCTCGCCGGCGCTAGCTCGTCGGGGCCGCCCTGACCCAGGGCCTTGACCCGCTCGGCGACGCTCTGGCCGAAGTCTCTGCCCTCGAGGTTGGTGGTGGACATCCATGCGAGAATGGCGGCGACGTCGGCGTCGGCCCGGGCGAGGTCGACGTTCGGATCCTCGACCCTGAGCCGCTCGGCGGCATCTTTGAGGGCGGTGGAAGCCTGGCTATTTTCACCCAGGGCGGAGCTCACGTGGTCCAGCGCCTCGACCGGCATGCCACTGATGGCCAATGCCTCCCCTTCGGCGATTCTCTCTGCGGCACCGCCGGCTCCCACTCCGATCCGCTCCAGCGCGAGGTCGATGCCGTGGAGGGGGTCGCCGGGGGCGGCGGCATCGGAAGCGACGGAGACGCCGGTCATACCGAGAAGAAGGGCGAATGCGGCGAGGGCCGTCCCCAGTCGGGGAATGAGGCGCCAGCGGGGGGCTCTCGTCACAGGGGAGGGCGCCGTTTCGGAGGGCACCGCCGCCCTGGCCGCCTCGGCCGCCATGGCCACGTGACGGGCGATGACCTCTGGCCGCAATGGGGCGTCGCACTGAGCCCTCAGCTCGTCGATCACCGAGACGAGGCGGGACAAACCGGGCCCCTCGGGAGCTCGCCCGCGGAGGATCCGCTCGATGTCGGCATCGCTGATGGCCAAAGGGTTCATCTCACCCTCGTAATCGCTAATTCGGCTCATTTGGATACGCTTTCCGTCTCGACGCTCTCCCTCATCGCCTCCAGAGCCCGGCGTTGCAGCGCCTTGACCGCACCCACGGACTTCCCCACGACGTCTGCCGTCTCCTCGAGGGTGAGGTTTGCGATCACCCTCAGTGCCAGTACCTCCCGCTGATCCTCGGTGAGCACCTTGAACGCGGTCACAAGCTCCGAGGTCGTCAGTCGCTCCATGGCCTCGGCCTCTACATTTCCCCCCTCGGGATCGACCGCAATTCTGGATGACGCCGGCCGCCGCCCGTTAGCGCGGCGGGAGTCGATCAGCCGACGATGGGCGATCACGAACACCCAGGAGCGAAAGGCGCCTTCGGATCCGTCGAAGGCGTGGATGTTCCGCGCCACCTGAAGGAAGGTCTCCCCGGCCAGATCCTCGGGGTCGGCGGCTCCGCGACTGGTCAGATAACCGGTGACCGGGCCGGCCAGCTCGCCGTAGAGACGGTCCCAGGCCCAATCCGCCCCGGTCTTTGCCGCTGCGAGCACTTCGGGAAACACCGGTCCAAGTGTCATTGCAAAGTGTTTATCGGTCCCTGGGTCGTTAGGCCTAACCCGCACCGTAACCCTTTCCGGCCTCGCGGCGATTACGAGGGTGAGGCGAGCTCAGGGAAGGCTTCAAAAGGAGTGAATGTGAGCAAAAGACGAATCTGGCAGGTTTCCCTGGTGGTGGGCGCATTGATGGCCCTCGCCGGCGTGGCCGCCGCCACCGAGCACGAAGACACCACCTTCAACTACGGCTACGACGAAGCGAATCGATTGCTGGTCCTCAATACCTCCCCATTCGATGTCTTGGACCCAGAGGCAGCCTGCCAGCTGGATGAAGACCTCGAGGACGATGCTGGGACCGAGCACTTCGTCTCGTATACGTCGTTCGATCCGATCGAGGTCGAGGACCTCGAAGACGTGGACGGAACCACGTGCGAGATGCAGGCCACCGAGGTCACCGGCCCCGCCGGCCAGGTCAACCATGGCATGTTCCTGAAGGCGATCAACAGTCTCTACGACGGACCGCGCCGCGGCTGCGTCATCCGCCACCTCGCCCAGTCCGATCTAGGCAAGGACGACCAGCAGATCCTCGCTTCCGATCCCGAGGCCGATCCCGAGTTCGACCCGTTGACTTCGCCCTCGACGGTGGAGTTCTTCACCGCCTTGGCCGACTGCGAGAAGAGTGACAACGGCGAAACCGCTGGACTTCAAGGCAATGGCAATGGCAAAGGCCGCCCCGAATGGGCAGGTCAGAAAGGTGGCCCCAACTCTGCCGGCAAGTCCGGATCGGCTCCAGGACGCGATCGGTAGACGTTTCGCCCCAGACACGCCCAGACAGCAGAAAGGGCCCGGATCGCCTCGATCCGGGCCCCTTTCTCTGCGAACAGAAGCGCTTAGTAGTAGTGGGTGCGTGGCCCGATCTGTCGGCCCATCGCCCCCAGAATCCAGAGGATTGCCCCCACTACCGCCAGGATTGCCCCGATGGTATAGAGGACCGGGATGTTGAACAGCAAGGCGAGCACTATCAGTATCACGCCGGTAACGATCATTTCGGCTCCTTCCGATGAGTCATCTTGGTCCCGGACAGGCTAGCCACCATCCCCCGAGCTTCGTGGGTGAAAGTGGGTCGCACGCCGGACGGCGATACGCTCTACGCCATGCGTCTTGGGAATGTGCTCATGCTCATCGGGGTGGGGATTCTGGCCATGGGCGCCCTGGTCCGTTTCGCCCCCGGGCTGTTCTCCTGGTTCGGCAATCTCCCCGGCGACATCGACATCGAGCGGAAGAACTCCAGGGTGTTCATCCCGATCACGTCGATGATCTTGGTGAGTGTGGCTCTCACCATCCTGCTCAACGTCTTGGCTTCGCTCTTCCGCGACCGTTGAGAAGCCGTGGCCACCTTTAGTGAATTTTTCACACTTTCCGTGGCAGGGGGCCAGGTGCTGGGCTAGGCTGAACTCCGGTCGACGGAGCAAAATGGGGCAGCAAAATGGGGCAAGGCCGCTGGGCGCATTACCTGGGTAAGCAGGTGTGCTCGCACGCCGTGGCGATCAGCACGACCTACGCGGGTTTGGAGCGGAGAGTCTGCGAGAACTGCGGGCATGTGAGCATCCGCTACCTATCCGATGCGGTGAAGATCTTCCCCGACGACGATCAGGTCGACATCTCCCATTCCGGGAATGATCCCAACCCGCCGCAACCAATCTCCTGTCATCGATGTCACCTCGCCGCCGAATACATCACCCCCGACGGCCTCGCCTGCGGCGCTCATGCCTGGGGAGCGGCATCGATGCAGGTGGCGCGTCTGGGGGAGATGTGGATACCGATCCGCATCGACCACTACCAGAGCTACGACCTGGACTGACGCCGGTCAGCTCAGCCTTGGTCTAGTTCCTCCATACGCTCGATGTGGGCCCTGATCGCGGGAAGTGTCAGTAAGTCCTTGGGGCGACCCGCCGCCTCTTTCGATCGCGCCACATCGCTGAGCGATGCGGTGGGGACCGTCACGCCTCGGTATTCCAGGTCGGTCTTGTTCCGTACGAGATCTTCGTAACCCGAAGTGCCGGCGGGCACGACGGTCAAGTCGAGTGGTCCGGCGCTGGTGCGCAACTTCATCACCTGCATCTGCTCGATGAGCTCGGCGGTCATGCCGCCCGGCACCTCCACCTGCCCATCGCCGGTGCGAATGGCAGCCTGGAGCTCGTTGAGCGCACCAGCCAATCTTCTCATGTTCTCCCGGGAACGGTCCGGTGTGATGTCGACGTCGACGGTGGGTTGTACAGCCACGTCCCAGAGTTCGACGGCGAAGCCACCGACCACCACATAGTCGACGGAGTGGCGATTCAGGGTCTCGATGATGGTGCGAGCGTCGACACCGGCGGCAGGCATCATCGACCCCGCGTGCGGTCGAGCCGAGCCCGTTGCACCCGCTCCCTCTGTTCTCTCTCCAGTTCGGTTCTCGTCTCAGCTGGCAATGTGTCGAGGAGCCGGCGCAAGGAGTCGTCGTGGTCATCGAGGGGTTCAAGCCTGATCCGCAAATCGAACCCCGCTGCTGAGACCAAGCGTTGCAGGGTGGGCAGGGACGGCTCCCGCCTCCCGGTCTCGTATGCGGATATCAACTGCTGGCTCACATCGGCCCGCTCCGCCAAATCGGCTTGGGTTAGACCTGCCTTGAGCCGAGCCAGCCGAAGCAAGCCAGCGGCGACAGTGGGCGCAGGGTCGTACTTGCCCATTGGATCAAGCTAGCACAATCATCTGTTTGTATACATACAAACGATTGTATAACAACGAATGTTTGTTGGAACACCCTCAGTTTCGATCCGCAATAATTGCCCCATGATCAAGTCAGTCAGCCCGTTCGATGGCCGCGTCGTCGGTCAGTACGAGGAAACCAGTCCCGAAGAGGTCGAGACGGCGATCGAGACCGCGGCGGGTTTGCAGCGAGAATGGGAAAACGTTCTCGTCTCCGAGCGGGCCACTCCGATGAGACGGCTCGCCGAGTTGCTCGAGGAGTCCCGGGACGATCTCGCTGTCCTCATGGCGGACGAGATGGGCAAGCCGGTGACCCAGGGGGTCGGCGAGGTGGACAAGTGCGCCTGGGTCTGCCGTCACTACGCCGAGAGCACCGAAGAGATCCTGGCCCCCCGGCACATCGAGGCCGACCGGACGAAGAGCTATGTCGCCTACCGGCCCCTGGGGGTGATCCTCGCCGTCATGCCCTGGAACTTCCCGCTTTGGCAAGTCTTCAGGTTTCTGGCACCGGCCCTCATGGGCGGCAACGGGGGCATCCTCAAGCATGCCTCCAACGTCACCGGGTGTGGGCTGGCCATCGACGACATGGTGACCGAGGCGGGGTTCCCGGACGGGCTCTTCCGGACCCTGGTTCTGCCCTCGAGGCGAGTTGACGAGGTTTTGGAGCATCCCGGGATCGTGGCCGCCACCCTCACCGGCTCCGATCCGGCGGGCCGGGCGGTGGCGGAGAAGGCGGGATCGCTGCTCAAGAAGACCGTGCTCGAGCTGGGCGGGTCGGATCCATCCATCGTCCTCGCCGACGCCGACTTGCAGATGGCGGCGGACACCTGCTCCACCGCCAGGCTGATCAATGGCGGCCAGTCGTGCATCGCCGCCAAGAGATTCATCGTCGAGGAGCCCGTCGCCGAAGAGTTCACCGATCTCTTCGCCGAGGGGATGTCGAAGGCGGTCATGGGCGATCCCCGTGATCCCGACACCACGTTGGGCCCCATGGCGCGGATGGACCTGCGCGACGAGCTGCACGGCCAGGTGGAGAAGTCGGTAGCCCAGGGTGCCCGGCTGGTCATCGGTGGCGAGATACCCGACCGTGACGGCGCCTTCTATCCCCCCACCCTGCTCGCCGAGGTCACCGAGGGCATGCCCGTCTACCACGAGGAGACCTTCGGCCCGGTGGCCGCGGTCATCTCGGCGAGGGACCTCGACGACGCGGTTCGCATCGCCAACGACACCGAGTTCGGCCTGGGCGCCTCCATCTACACCTCCGATGTCGAACTGGGGGAGCAGGTGGCGAGGGAGCGGCTTCAGGCGGGGTCCTGTTTCGTCAACGCCCTGGTGGCTTCGGACCCCCGTCTCCCCTTCGGCGGGATCAAGATGAGCGGTTACGGCCGCGAGCTCGCCGACCTCGGCATGAAAGAGTTCCTCAACGCCAAGACCGTGGTGGTCGCCTAAACGCGAACCTCCGGTAGTTAGGCCCATATATGGGACGCAGGGCCTCGAGAATCACCGATTAGGTTGCCGTCATGGCCCATCCAATCCAGATCGTGATCGCATGCGACGACCCAATTGGTCTCGCCGAGTTCTGGGCGGCCACCCTCGAGTACATCCTGCAGCCGCCACCGGAGGGATACGAGAGCTGGGAGGACTTCGCCGACGAGATGGGCATCCCCGAGGAGAGGCGCAACGACATTTCGGCCGTGGTCGACCCCGAAGGGGCCGGCCCCCGGATCCTCTTCGAGCGCTGGGATGGAGGCTCACCCAACAAACGGGTCCACTTCGACGTCAACGCCGTCGGAGGCGGGGGAGTGGACCTCGATGACGAGGAGAGACGGGCCCGTCTCTCCGAGCAGAGGGCCCGCCTCGAGGCTCTCGGCGCCACCTTTGGCCGGGAGGCCACCGGGATGGCGGGAGAGATCTGGATCGAGATGTACGACCCGGAGGGGAACTGGTTCTGCGTCCAGTGACCCGTGTTGCTCAGACCAGTCTTTGGTACCTGCCCCGGAAGTAGAGGAGGGGGTCGGCGGTCTCGCCCACCTCGACACGATCGATCGAGCCCCTGATCACACCGGAGTAGCCCAGTTCCTCACGGGCGAGAAGAGTGCAGTAGGCACGGTCCTCGAGCGCCGTGAGCACGGGGCCCCACTTCGAGTCGGTGACCTCCGACCGGGCGAAGACGCCGCCTGGGCTGGGACGCAACCCGGCGAACACCTCCGCCAGCTCGCGATGGGACTGCCGGCAGACGTGGACGACGAACGCCTCGGTGGCCGCCACGGAATCCCACAGGTCACTGTTGGGGGTGACGATCGCGTGCACCACTCCGGGGTCGCCCTCGACCACGAACAGGGAGGAAACCGTGAGCCCGGCCCGGTGTTCGCCGGCGCCGGAGGTGACGATGGTCACCGGCGCCGCCAGTCGCCCCCGGAATCGCCGCACCGGGTCTCTCTCCTCGGGCCCAGGGGCGAAGGGATGCTCGTTGTGGATGGTCATCGGACTCGGACCCGAGGCTAGGGGGCGGCTACACGAAGAGCTGCACGTCGGCGTCGGCGGCGAAATCGAGGAAGGCCGCGGCACCGGCGATGTCGCAACCCTCGATCAGGTCGGACTCCTCCACCCCCATCACCCCCATGGTGGTGGCGCAGGCGAAGAAGCGGACTCCGAGGTCTTGGGACATCTCGATGAACTCGGGGACCGTCGGCATCCGGGCGTCGTCCATCCACTTCCGCATGATCTTCGTCGCCGCTGCAGTGGCGCCCGGGACCGCTCCCAACAGGTTGGGCAGCTGGATGGGCCCCGCCGGGTTGGCCAGCGACGCCACCTTCAGCTTTTCGAACCGCTTCTTGTGGAGGATGTCGAGGCCGTAGAAGGTGAAGTAGATGCCGGCTTCCCAACCCATGCTGACCGCGGTCGAAGCCAGGATCAGCGGGGGATAGGCCTGGTCCAGAGTCCCTTTCGATGCCACGACTGCGAGTCGTCTGGTGCGGGCCGG
>CAZAHX010000016.1:14875-16119 GCA_964485005.1 uncultured Acidimicrobiaceae bacterium
TCGTCGAGGCGGTTGAGGACGATGCCTGCCTTGTAGACGGGCAGCGGGCACAACAGCCCCGAGCAGTCGAGTGTCTCGGTGGCCTCGGTATCCCCGAGGCCATGGGCGAATGTTGCTTGCCGTGTCATATCTGTGGTCTCCCTTCGTCTCCGAGGATCTCCTCGAAATAGCTGGTGTACTTGTGACCGGAATCGGCGGAGATGGCCACCACGACTTGGTCGGGGGCCAGGTCCAGGGTGGCCACCGCGGCCACCACCGCACCGGTCGAGGGGCCTACCATGAGCGCTTCCTGACGCCAGAGCCGCTTGGTCATCTCATAGGCGGGGCCGTCGTCGACCCTCACCACCTCATCGATGACCGACCAGTCGGCGATGGCCGGCTCCTTGGCCTCCTCGAGGTTCTTCATGCCGGGGAGACGATGGCCCGGCTGCGGCTCGACGGCCACGACCCGGATCTCCGGGTCCCGCTCCTTGAGGAACCTGCCTGCACCGGTGAGGGTCCCCATGGTCCCCAGGCCGGCGACGAACCAGCTGACCGTTCCCTCGGTCTGGGCCCAGACCTCCGGCCCCGTGGTCTCGTAATGGGCCTTGACGTTGTCCTCGTTCTCGTACTGGTTGGCCATCACATAGCGACTGCCCTCCTGGGAGGCCGCAAGCGACCTGGCCAGGGCGATGGCCCCGTCCCTCGGGTGGTCGACGGGACAGAGCTCGTCGGGGGTCTCCCAAACCTCTGCTCCCAGCATGCGCAGGATCGTCTTCTTCTCCTCGGGCACCCCTTGGGGGATGGTGGCGGTGACCCGCAGGCCTCGTAGGGCTCCGATGGCGGCGAGTGCGATGGCGGTGTTGCCCGACGATGCCTCCACCACCTCCCGGTCTTCGAGCTCGCCTCGGGCGGCCAGCCCTTCGAGTAGATAGCGGGCGGCCCGGTCCTTGACCGAACCGAACGGGCCGAGCCACTCCAGCTTGAGATAAGTAACCGGTCCGGTGGGCGGGAGCACCCGGTTGAGGCGGACCAGTGGTGTCGGGTCGTCGAGGTCGGGGAGCATCTCGAGCGCGTTGTCATAACGCCGGATGGCTCGGTCGCTCTGCAGCCGGGTGGTTGTCGGTGTGGTCATCTCTTCCTCTTGGGCATAGAAAAACCCGCATCGCAGCTGCGATGCGGGTTGGTTTGTCAGTTGATCTATGTAGTCGAACTACAGACTCACCACCCGCACCGCGGGCGCAGACAGATGCAGGTGCATCCGA
>CAZAHX010000017.1:0-15747 GCA_964485005.1 uncultured Acidimicrobiaceae bacterium
CCCCGATCATGCCGCGGGGCTGTGACGAGTTCCAGTCAGTCGCCGATGTTCACGATCTTGTGACGGAGCACGTCGTCGGCGAGAGTCAGCATCCGGTCGACCTCTCCGACCGTCCCGGGGTCGGTCTGGAAGGACAGCACGGAGTAGTAACCCTCCGAGAGATGGTCGATCTCGTAGGCGAATCGGCGCTTGCCCCATAGATCGCGTTTGGTGACGTTGGCACCGCTGTTGGACAAGTGCTCGCTCAACGCGGTGACCTTGGCCTCGACGTCGTCCTCGGCCAGATCGGGCCGATGGATCGTCATCACTTCGTAATCGCGCATGGCACCTCCTGTGGACATCCTCTCGGAAGGCCCCACCAACACGATGGAGCAGGGGTCGTGTCCGGCGGCGCGAGACGCCGAACGGGGAGATGATAGACCCGCGTCACTCGCTTACCGAAGTCGTGAGGTCGGCCTCCGGCGGGAAGTCGTAGGCACCGGCGGGAGTCTCCAAGGCCCAGGCGACCACTCCCGGCGAGCCGTAGGAGACGCAATCCCCGTCGGGACAGGTCCGCATCTCCGTGACCCCGAGGAGACCACCCTGGGGCCCGAACCACCAGATGTCGAGGGGGATGAGGGTGTCTCTCATCCCGAAGACTGCGCTCGTCGGCGTCTCCCAGGCGAAGAGCATCCCGTCGACGCCTTGGGGAAGGGTCTCCACACCGCGCAGACCCTGGGCTCGCAGATCTGGGGTGTCGGCCACCCACACCGTAAGTCGGGTGCCAGACACTTCTATCGTCGCGGTGGCGAAACCGGGGTCCTGGGTCGTGGCAGGGGCGATCGTGGTAACCGGGCCCATCGTCGTCGGCGGATCGCCGATCGCGGTGGAGCCGGCACACCCCGTCACCAGCACCAGCGTCAGGAGCCCGAGCGCGGTTACCCGGATTCCAGACCCTTCAGCAGCTCGGCGGCCACCTCCTCGGAGACGTGATAAGACTCCTCGGCGGAGGGGAAGGCGCCGGTGGTGATGTCGGCCCGGAACCGCTGCAAGGCCTCCACCGCTTGCTCCCCGAGATCGGCATAGGCACGGACGAACTTCGGGTAGTCGCCGGAGCCGAGACCGAGGACGTCGTGGAACACCAGTACCTGGCCGTCGGGGGCAGGCCCGGCGCCGATGCCGATGGTCGGGGCGTCGACTTCCTTCGTTATGAGCTCACCCAATACGTCGGGTATGCCCTCGAGCACGATGGAGAAGCACCCCGCCTCGGAGATGGCCTTGGCATCCTCGATCATCTCCCGGGCGGCCTCGACCACCTTGCCCTGCACCTTGAAACCGCCCATGGCGTGCACCGACTGGGGAGTCAGCCCGACATGACCCATCACCGGGATCTCGGCGTCGAGGATCGCCCCGATCACCCCGAGCCGTTTCCGCCCTCCCTCCAGCTTCACCGCCTCGGCACCGCCCTCCCTGACCAGGCGCCCGGCGTTGGCCACTGCGTCCTCCGCCGAGAGATGGAAGCTGAGCCAGGGCATGTCGGCCACCACGAGCGCACTGGGATCGGCGCGCTTGACCGCCCTCACGTGGGTCAGGATCTCCTCCATCCCGATCTCGAGGGTCGTCTCCATCCCGTGCACCACGTTGGCCGCCGAGTCGCCGATGAGGATGATGTCCATGCCGGCGCGGTCGGCGATGACCGCCCCCGGATAGTCGTAGGCGGTGACCATGGCGATCTTGGGACCGCCCTTTCGGGCCCGTATCGAGGGTGCGGTGACCTTGTCTCTCATTCCGGCAAAGGGTACCCGGGGATGGCCCCCGTCATTCCCGTCTCGCACCGAGCGCGTCACGGACCCAGCGGATGTCTGCCGCCTGTTCCTCCGCCCCGCCAGGTGTCTCCACCGCCACCGGGGCGGCGGCGTCGACGATCACAGCTGCGAGCTCCTCCTTGGGTATCTCGCCGAAGCCCAGACTCTGATGACGGTCGCGTCGGGAGTCGAAGGGGTCCTTCGAATCGTTGGCCTGGACCAGATCGATGCGGCCGGTGGCTTGGAGAACGCGTTCCACGAGGCCCTCGAGAGGCTCACCGCCCGCCCAGGCATGACAGGTGTCGAGGACGAACCCCACCCCGTACCCACCGACCTCCTCCCAGAGCCTGGCTATCCACTCGACCCGGCGGGCCACGGCGAAGTCACCACCTGCGGTGTTCTCGATCCATACCGGCACCTCGCTGTCCAGCTCGTCGAGGGCCTTCCGCCAACGCACGATGCCGTCTTCGGTGCGACCCTCGCCGGTGACATGACCACCATGGACGATCACCGCCTTCGCATCGATCTCGGCGGCAGCGTCGCACGTCTCCTGGAGGATGCGCCGGCTCGGGATGCGGACCCGGTTGTTGTCGGCGCACACGTTCACCAGGTAGGGGGCATGGACGAAGATGGGCATTGGCGAGGACCGCAGCTCGGCGACGTCTTCCCTGGGGCTCGGCTTCTTCCACGACTGTGGGTTGGAGAGGAACATCTGGATGAGGTCGGCGTCCCGCCGTTCAGCCTCAAAAAGCGCATGCCTACCCGGGAGATGGGCGCCGACCAGGGTCACGGTTCCTCGGCCAGACGGGCGCCGCGCGCCCTCGTTTCCTCACGTGCCACGGCCAAGGCCTCATCGGTGAGGCGCTGCGCCACCGCCGCGGGGTCCTCCGACCAGTCTTCGGCGAGGATGGCCAGCTCACCGGGGCCGATCCATCGGGCCCCCCACGGGTTGTCCCCTACCCGCCCGGGGTCGATCACCTTCAGGACGAGAACCGAGACACCGGGGTCGTCCTCGTCTGCGATATGCGCGGACCGGATCGCGGAGATTTCCGCCCAAGGCACCAGGATCGCACCCCTCATCGGCCCGCCCAGCTTGAGATGGACGCCCTCGTCGGTGCTCTCGAGGAGCTTGCTCGGGGCGAACAGCTCCTTCAGCCCCCAGAGGACGAGAAAACCGCCGAATAGGGCCATCGCCCAGGCCCAAATCACGTCGCGAGGCTCGTAGATCTGGGTTCCCTCCGGGGTGAAGATGAGCTCGCGAAGCCAATTTGTTATGCGGCGATTAGTGAGTACGTCGAGGGAGATGACGAGCAGCGGGATGCCGCCCATGGCCAACAGCCACATCCTCACCGCAGAACGCTTGACCAATACCGTCATCCGTCCACTCCCAGGTCCTCCGGGCGAGCGAGGGCTAAGAACCCCACCCCCAAGCCGGCGAACCGCTCCTCGGCAGCGCCATGGGAGCGATCCACGAGAGCGATCACCTGAGCCACCTCCAGCCCCTCCTCGACGAGATGTTCCATCGCCTCGACGGCGGAGCCCCCACTGGTGATGGTGTCCTCGATCACCGCCACCCGGTCACCAGCGCGCACCGGGCCCACCAGCCGCCCCCCGGTTCCGTGGTCCTTGGCCGTCTTTCGCACCGAGAAGGCGCGCAGCGACCGGCCGTCGAGGGCGGCGGTCATGGCGGTGGCCAGCGCTATGGGATCGGCGCCCATGGTCATCCCGCCCACCGCCTCGACCCCGGGGGCAAGAACCTCGAGTACCGCTCGACCCACCAACAGCGCCCCTTCTCCGTCGAGGGTGGTCTGGCGAGCGTCGAGGTACCAGGGGGAGACGGCCCCGGAAGTGAGGGTGAAGGGGCCGTCGGTGCGCAGCGCGTGAGTCTTGAGATGGTCGATCAGTTCGGTGGACGGCACCGGGCAATGCTATTGGCACTCCGGGGTGCTTGAGTTCGAGTCATGGATCTCCTGCTCGTGAGACACGGCCAGCCGGATTGGGCACCCGACCGCATCGCCCGCAACGACCCGATACTCACCGAGTTGGGGAGGGCCCAGGCGCTGAGAGTCGCTCACCGTCTCGCCTCCTTGGAACGGGTCGACGAGCTGTGGGTGTCCTCGATGACCCGGGCCCAGCAGACAGCCGACCCGGTTGTCGATGGCCTGGGGACCGAGCGGGAGGTCTACGACTGGCTCGAGGAGATCCACAACCCCTTGGAGTGGGAGGGCGAGCCCGTCGAGGAGATAGAGCGGATTCTCGAAGACTCCAGCTTCCGGACCATGGAAGAGATGTGGGACGGGCTCCCCGGCGGGGAGAGCTTTCGAGCATTCCACGAGAGGGTGGTGGCCGGGTTGACCAAGACTCTGGACAGCCATGGCATCCACCCCATGGATCCCGACCATCGCCACCTATGGACCGTGGACGACCCGGACAGGCGGGTAGTGGTGGTGGCCCACGCCGGGACCAACGCGGTGATCCTGGGCCATCTGCTGGGTCTGGAGCCGGTCCCTTGGGAGTGGGAGCGTTTCCGCCAGCCCCACACCGGTGTCTCCCGTCTCACCATGTCCCGAATCAGCACCGGCTGGGGCTTTTCCCTCCGCCAGTTGGGGGACGTCGGCCATCTCCACCCGGGGATGGTGACGAGTTAGACGTTTCTGTGAGGGGAAATACGAGGTATGGAGTCATTTCTACTCACAGAAAGGTCTGCTACTGGCCGAAGCGGCGTGATCTCCCGGTGTAGTCGCGGAGGGCGCGGAGGAAGTCGACGTGTCGGAATGCCGGCCAGTTGACGTCTACGAAGACGAACTCGGCGTAAGCCGACTGCCAGAGGAGGAATCCCGACAACCGGGACTCCCCCGAGGTTCTGATCAGCAGATCGGGGTCAGGGAGATCGGCGGTGTACATGTGAGCCGCCATCGAGTCGGCGTCGATGTGGCCGGCCAGCTCGGACACAGGTACCCCTCTCGACACCAGATCGGACACGAGATCCTTGGCGGCATCGACGATCTCCTGCCGTCCTCCGTACCCCATGGCGATGTTGAGCCGACGTCGGCCCTGGGGATGGGCCTCCTCGGCTTGTTTGGCCGCGCTCACCAGATGGTCGGGGAGCAGATCGAGGCTTCCGATGAACCTGAGTGCCAGATCGTGTCGGGTGCACACGTCGGGCAGCCGTCCGAAGAACTCGATGAGCACATCGAAGTACGGGTCGAGTTCAACCGTGGGCCGGGCCAGGTTCTCCTTGGAGAGAACCCAGGCGCTCACCGCCGGGATGTCGAGCTCGGCGGTCCATCCCAGGAAGTCCTCGAAACGGCTCATCCCCTCTCGATAGGACATGGCATAAGAGGTGAGTCCCTCGGCGCGGGCGTGGCGGCGATGCCCGTCGAGGACCAACCCGATGTGCCTCGGGAGCCGGTCCCGATCCAAACCGGCGAGCAGGTTCCTCTCGTAGAGGCGGTAGAGCAGACCGAGCTTCATGTCGGCCTCTCATCGTACAACCGGTGGGCGAGCCAGGGAATCTTCTCACGGCCACCAACCCGGAGCAGAAACGCGTTGTAGCGGCTCTGCTCTACGCCATACCCGCCAATGTTTGAGCCGGCAGTTCGGAGCCCTCGGCGCACAACGCCTCAACCTCGTCGATCTCGGTGGGGACCGAGTCGGTGAGGATGTCGCGCCCTTCGGGGACGATGAGAACGTCGTCCTCGATCCGCACCCCAATCCCGAGGAAGCGCTCGGGAACTCGATGGGTGATCTTCTCTGCCTTCTCGGCCTCTTCTGCCTCCTGGGCGGCGGCCGCCGCCTTACCGAGACGAATCCTCAGCTCGTTGCGCTCGTCGATGTCGTAACGGAGCAGCGTGAGCTCGATCTCCGCCTTGTCGGGAGCGACGTAAAGACCCGGCTCGACCGTGTAGGCCATCCCGGGCTCCAATGGGCGTGACTTGCCCTCGATCCGGTAGCTGCCCCGGTCGTGGACATCGAGGCCGAGCCAATGAGACGTGCCGTGCATGAAGAAAGTCGTGTAATGGTGCATCGCCAGCGACTCCTCCACCGACAGGGGGAGAAGGCCGAGATCAACCATTCCCTCGGTGAGGATCCGGACCGACTCGTCGTGGATCTCTCGGAGAGTCGATCCCGGAGCCGACATCGCGAGACCTTTCTTCTCCGCGGCGAGGACCACCTCGTAGACATCGCGCTGGGCGGCGGTGAAGCTGCCCGAAGCGGGGAAGGTCCGAGTGATGTCCGCTGAGTACCCGTCCATCTCACAGCCGGCGTCGATCAGGATCAGGTCCCGGTCACCGATCCGGGCGTCGTTCTGCTCGTAATGGAGTATGCAGGCATTGGCTCCCGAGGCCACGATCGACCCATATCCGTTCCTCGGCGACCCGTTCAGGCGCCAGTGGTATTCCAAGGCCGCCTGCACCTGATACTCGTACATCCCCGGCCCGGCGAACTTCATCGCCTCCCGATGGCCCAGCGCGGTGAGCTGACATGCCCTTCGCAGGCTCTGCGCCTCCTCGGCACTCTTGAACAGCATCATCTCCCCGAGCGGCACCGAGACATCCCGAACACTGGAGGGCACCGTCGTGCCGAAACGCTCGCGATGAGCGCGGGCCGACGTGATGATCTTGGTGATCCGGTCGTCGTACTCATCGTTGCCGGCGGCGTACCACAGCACCTCGCGGCCCATCATGAGACGCTCGAGGACGTCGTCGAGGTCCTCGATCTCATATGCGGCGTCGGCTCCGAACCGGTCCCTGGCCCCCTCCACCCCGGCGCGGATCCCGGTCCACACCTCTCGATCCGGGTCACGGGGACGGACGAAGAGGTGGTAATCACCGTCCTCGTTTCCCGGGGCGATCACCGCCACCGCGTCGGGCTCGTGGAAGCCGGTGAGATACCAGAAGGCGCTGTCTTGTCGGAAGGGGTGAGGGACGTCGAAGTTGCGGATCACCTCTCTGGCCGCGGGCACCACGGCGATGCCCTCAGTCCCCACGACCTCAGCAAGGCGTCGTCTGTGCTCGGCGTACCGATCGGCCATCGACGCTGAAGATAACCGTCTCCCCGCCTTCGGCGGATGCCCCCCTCCCCGGGCTACTCCCCCCGCAAGCCGGGGAGAGGCTTCAGGGGCGTAGTTCGAGATCGACCACCAGCGGGAAGTGGTCCGACCCGAGCGCCGGGCCCAGGTAGCGCTGGCGCACCGAGAGTGCCTCACTGTGGAGGAGATGGTCGACGGGGACTCTCAGCAAGAACACAGAGGTCGCCGGGAAGCTCGCCTGGAGACCGAAGCCGAGTTGCGAGTTGCGCAGCCCCGCCCTGGTGAGCAGTCCGAACGGCCATGACCAGGGAGTTGCATTGAGGTCGCCCACCACTATCACCGCTCCTTCCCGGCCCTCCGCCCATTCTGCGGCAAAGCGGATCTGGGCGTCACGGAGTGCGGCGCGCTCGGCATCGGTAGGCGCCAAAGGGTGGGTGGCGAGCACCTGGATGGGATCAGGCCACCCCGTGGGACGGTAAGACAGCTCAACGGCGCGGGGCTGTTTGGCGGCGAAGCCATGTGACACGGCCTGCACTGCCTCCTGGCGGACCAGCACCAGAGTGCCGAACACCAGACTCTCGGCTCGGGGCCGGATCACCTGGTAGTCGAGCCGTGACGACGTGATGGCGACCTCCCAGGGACGACTCGCCTCGTGGAGGAGAACCAGGTCGGGATCGACGGTGTCGATGTAGTCGATCACCTCCGAGAATCTCTCGTTGCTCGACAAGAGGTTGAAGGACATCACCCGGATCGACGGGGCTGCGGCGTCGCTGGGCCCGGGTGAGCCGACGAAGAGGGGCAGGATGAAGACCAGGTTGACCAGGGCCACCCCGAGGATTCCATACCCGAGATTGCGCCAACGGGAGAAGACGATGATCAGACCGGTGAGAGAAAGGATGACGAAGTAGAGGGCCCGGAAGTTGGCGAGCACGTCGAGCCACCACACCCAGCGGCCGAAGAAGGCGGCCAGGGAGACCAGAGCGACGAAAACGGCCGGGACTGCAACGAGGAGCATGTGTCCCTCATTCCTCCAGAGTTTCCAGCCAGTGGACGACGGCTTCGCCTATCTCCCTCCCGGAGTCCTCCTGAATGAAGTGGATCCCTGGCACTGTTACCTCGGTCTGGTTGGCCCAGCCGCGCACCAACTCCCTCTGGCGACCGGTGAGTATGGAGCCGGGCTCGGCATTGACGAACAGCTTGGGGATCGCGGGACCCGAGAGCCAGGCGGCGTTGGCCTCGACGATGGCGGCGACATCTGCAGGCTCCCCATCGATCGGAATCTCCCGTGGCCAGGTCAGGGTGGGACGTCTCGACTCTCCAGGCTGGAGATAGGGTCGCCGATATTCCGCCATGCTCTCCGCGGACAGAGGAGAGAGCACCGAGGCCGGGAGAATCCGCTCCACGAAGACGTTCTTTTCCAGGATGATCTCCTCTCCGGCCTCCGACCGCATCCCCTGGAAGACCCGTCTCGCCGATTCCGGCCAGTCGTCCCAGGTGACCGGGGTGACGATCGTCTCCATGAAGACCACTCCCCTCACCATCCCGGGATGGCGACGGCCCCAGTCGAAGAGCAACGGGCCGCCCCAGTCATGACCCACCAGCACCACTTTCCCGTCCAGGCCGACCTTCTCGAGCAGGCCCTCCAAGAACCTGGCATGGGTCTCGAACCGGTAGGCGTCGGGTCCGCTCCCGATCTTGTCCGAGTCTCCCATTCCGATGAGATCAGGGGCTACGCACCGTCCAACCTCGGCCAGCGGGGGGATGACATCGCGCCAGAGGTAGGACGAGGTGGGATTTCCGTGGAGGAGCACGAAGGGGTCTCCTTCCCCCCGATCGACGTACGCCATGGTGGCTCCTTCCACCACCGCGGTCTTCTTCTCCGACAACACCGGGGTGATTATGCCCGCCGGGCCACTAATCACCGGGTGGAGGGCCCGGATCGTCGAGCCCTCGCTCGATCGCCCACTCCCGCGTCATCGCGTAGGCCTCGGCCACCGAGTAGGGGCCGTCGTCGATGCGACGCTCCAAGAGCATCCCCAGCACCTCCCCCACCCTGGGGCCGGGGTCCAGACCCAGATAGCCCATCACCTGATGCCCGTCGATGGGCGGCCGCATCCGGTCCAGCTCCTCCTTCTCGGAAAGCTCGGCGATCCGCTCTTCGAGCTCGTCGATTCGGCGCTGGATGGCGTCCTCTCGCTTGGGGTTGGCCGTGGTCACGTCGGAGCGCACCAGCTCATTGAGCCGGTCCAGCAGTGGCCCGGCATCGCGGACGTAACGCCGCACCGCCGAATCGGTCCACCCCAGCTTCAGAGTGTGGGGTCTGAGATGGAGATGAACCAGCTCCGCCACGTCCTCGACCACCTCCTTCGGGTAGCGGAGCGCCCGCAACCGTCGCCTCGCCATCCGCGCCCCCACCACCTCGTGATGATGGAAGGTGACTCCCTCCGGGCCATACTCACGGGTCTCCGGCTTACCGATGTCGTGGAATAAGGCGGCCAGACGGAGAACCAGGTCAGGGCTGGTCTTGTCCACCACGGCGAAGGTGTGCTCCAGCACGTCCTTGTGGCGGTGGTGGGGATCCTGCTCCATCGCCAGGGCGGGAAGCTCGGGGAGGAAATGCGATGCGAGCCCGGAGAGAACCAGGCCGCGCAATGCGTCCCCCGGCGCCGGCGCGATAAGGAGTTTGCTGAGCTCTTCCCCGATCCGCTGGGCGGACACGATCTCGAGCCGCTCCCCCATCTTCTCAACCGCGGCGACCATCTCCGGATGGGGCGTGAAGCCCAGCGTCGCCTGGAACCTGAAAAGCCGGAGCATGCGCAGCGGGTCGTCGCCAAACGACACCTCAGGGTCGAGCGGGGTCCGCAGGATCTGCGCGGCGAGATCGCCTAGGCCCCCGAATGGATCTACCGGTTGGAGGTCGGGAAAGGCGATGGCGATGGCGTTGACCGTGAAGTCCCTGCGACTCAGATCAGTCTCGATGTCGTCGGAGAAGGTGACCTTCGGCTTGCGGGTGTGATCGCGGTAGATCTCGTCCCGGTAAGTGGTGATCTCCACCATGTGATCTCCCTTGCGTGCGGCGATGGTGCCGAATGTCGCTCCCACCTCGTAGACGACATCGGCCCACCGCCCGAGCAGGGAGGACACCTTCTCCGGTCGGGCCGAGGTGGCGAAGTCGAAGTCCTCGAGAGGCCGCTCCAGGAAGGCGTCGCGGACCGACCCGCCCACCAAGTAGAGCTGCTCACCGGCCTCCCCGAACACCTCGGTGAGCTGTGCAGGGGGAAGATCAGGCGATCTCAGGAATTCCAGCCTCTCGGGGATCACGATCCGCGAGGTTAAGTGAGGCCGCGGCGTCGTCTCAATCGTCATGAAGTGAAGGGGGCCGGTCACGGGCACCGACCCCCTTCCGGAGGAACTGGCTCTATATCGTCAAACCGGCTGAGAGAGCTTTAGCTTTGATCTCGTGGGTGTTGCGAGCGTAGGGAAGCGCCGCGCTGATGTCGATCGTGCGGTTGACGACATGACCGAGCAGGGCCTGGTCGAATGTCTGCATCCCGTAGAAGCTGCTGTCTTTGATGATGTCCATCAGGGTCGCCGGCTCGCGGTCGGCGAGGATCCACTGCTGTGTCCTCTCGTTGTTGGTGAGCACCTCACAGACGAGGACCATCCGGCCGCCGCCTGCGTCGACCAGCAACTGGCTCACGATCCCTTGAAGCTGGGCAGCGAGCTGGCCCCTGGTGCTGGTCCGCCGGCCCTCGGGGAACATGGAGACGAGGCGGTTTATGGTCTCGGCAGGGTCGGATGTGCGCATCGACGAGATGACCAGATGACCGGTCTCGGCCGCGTCCATGGCCGCTCCGGCGGTCTCGTGATCGGCGAGCTCGGAGACCAGGATCACATCAGCATCGTGGCGCATGGCGGAACGCACGGCATCGGCGGGGTGGGGAGTGTCCACACCGACCTCGCGCTGCACCACGATCGACCTCTTGTCGAGATGGAGTATCTCGATGGGATCCTCGATGGTGACGATCGAGTAGGCCTTGTGGGTGTTCACCCAATCGACGATTGACGACATGGTGGTGGTCTTCCCCGACCCGCTGGGACCGGTTACGAGGACCAACCCGGATTTCACCCCGACCATCTTCTCCACGCCGGCCGGGAGCCCGAGCTCCTCAAACGACCTGGCTTCGGGGATCACCGGCCGAATCACGATCGACATGCTGCCCCGCTGGCTGAAGACAGTCACTCTGAAACGGCCCAGGTCGGTTCGGCCATAGGCGAAGTCGGCCGACCCGTTCTCCTTGTAGTCCATACTCGCCCTTGGGGTGAACATCTCCTCGGCCAAGGCCTGGGTGTCCTCGGGGCGAAGCGAGCCCATGCTGTCGAGACGACGTAGCGTCCCGTCCACCCTCGCGATCGGCGGCGATCCCACCTTGAGGTGGATGTCGCTGGCTCTCATCGCAAGGGCGTCTCGCAGCAGCGTGTCGATCGAATCCATTTCCCTTCCCTGACCGGTTGCCGGGTAGTTATCGGAAAAACGCCGCGAGAAGTTGAATGGGCCAGGAGGCTCACACGGCCCAATGGGCCCGGATCGCCTCGGCGGCCTCCTCGAGAGCCGATTGCGACCCTCCGTCGGATTGGCCCGGCTCCTCCAGCTCGGAAACCAGGCCTGCGATGCCGAGCACGGTCGCCGAGGCCGAAGCCTCCAGCGCGTCCAGGTCGTAACCCCCCTCCAGGGCGAGGACGATCCGGCTGGGCTGGATCATTTCCGAGATACGGGCGGCCACCCAGCCATAATCGGCGGCCGTCAGACGGAAGTCGGCCAGTTGGTCGGCGGTGTGGCCGTCATAGCCCGCGCTGACCAGAACCCAATCCGGATCGAACTGCGTCGTCACCGGAATGGCCAGCTCCCCCCAAGCCCGTCGGTACACGTCCCCTGCAGTCCCCGCGGGGAGAGGGATGTTGACGACCGTCCCTTTGGAGCCGGCCTCGAGGTCCTCGAGCATGCCCTCATGGGGATAGTGGTGCTTCTGATGGACGGAGACATAGAGAATGCCAGGGTCGTCGGAGACGATCGCCTGGGTGCCGTTGCCGTGGTGGACGTCCCAGTCGAGGATGGCCACCCGGTCGCCTCGCGCCCTGAGCACCTTGGCGGAGATGGCCACGTTGTTGAAGAGGCAGAACCCCATCGCCCGATCGGAGTGGGCGTGATGGCCGGGAGGCCGGCACACGGCGAACCCCGTGGCGTCCGCGTCCGATTCGAGCTCTTCGATGAGGACCCTCACCGCCCCGGCCGAGGTCAGTGCGGCCTCCCAGCTCTCCTCGGAGACCGCGGTGTCCATGTCGAGAGCACCTCCTCCCAGGGAGCAGTAGGACTCGATCATCTCCACATAGGTTGGATCGTGGGCGAGGGCCAGCTCGCTGCGCTCGATGCGTGGCGCCTCGATCTCCGCGACGTCGAGACCCGAGCCGAGGATCCCCTTTCTCACGACCTCGACTCGCTCGGGCCGCTCAGGGTGAAAGGCGCCGGTGTCGTGTCTCAGCGACGAGGGATGACTGGCGACCACGACCTTCATGGCCGTACTCTTCCACAAGTGCCGCCGCGGCTAAACATCACCGGGGTCTGGCCGTCACCGATAACGATCGCGGCGGGATGGTCGCGGGCGTCGGCCCGCCCCTGGTGTGACGAGCCGGACATCGCCCTGCTCCGGCTGCTCAGGGGGAGCGCCGGGTTTCTCACCGAAGCGACAGGGCACCTCATCGGATTGGGCGCTCACACCGTGCTCTCCCCGCCGCTGTATCGGTCGGCGACCTCGGTGTGGCGAAAGAGCGGCTATCAGGAGCAGCATCGTCTCCAGATCATGGAAAGGCCGCTGGGCCTGGCTACGAAGGAATCGGAGATCGCCATCACGAGAACCACCAACCCTCCATGGCCCCAGGTGGTGAGTCTCGATCACCGGGCCTTCCACGGGATGTGGCGGATGAGCGAGATCGGCCTCAGGGAGGCGTTGGCCGCGACCGGGACGGCCACGATGCTCCTGGCCGGAGAGGAGTCCCGAATCGACGGATATGCCCTCGTGGGGTCGCATTGGGGGATCAGCTACCTCCATCGCATTGCAGTCGACCCCTCCCGGCGTGGTGCGGGCATCGGAACCGAGTTGGTGCGGGCCGCATTGGCCTGGGCGCGGGGGACTCTGTCCAGGGTCATCGTCCTCAACGTGCGGCCGGCCAACGAGGGAGCGCGTCGTCTCTATGAGAGAGAGGGGTTCACCCAAACGGGCCACGACCTGCATCTCCTCGGCTATGACGCCTGAGCCGACGATGATGAAGTGAGCCGATGCCCCCAGCAATACCCGACAGATACCGCCTCGAGGTCCGTCTCGGCCGGGACGACGACCTCGAAGAGTGGCTGGCAACCGACACCTCCCTCGATCGGCCGGTGCTCATCCGCAGCCTGGGCCCGGAGAGCAGCCGCGGGCGCCGCGCCACCTTCGTAGCCTCGGTGAGTGGAGCGGCCAAGACCGCCCATCCTCACCTAGCCCGGGTCTACTCGGTGTCCGAGGTGGACGGTGGCGCCTATTCGGTGTCGGAGTGGACCGGTGGGGCCACCATGGCCGACCGGGTGGAGGCCACGCGGCCCATCGAGCTCCCCGACTTCCTGCCCAACGCCACCGGGCTCGCCGATGCGCTCGCGGCCCTCCACGACCAGGGGGTAGCGCACGGTGCGATCGACCTGGGGGCCGTCTCCTACTCAGCTGCCCATGCCGCCAAACTCGGGGCCTTCGGCAGGGTGCCCCGCACCGACATCGACGGAGACGTCCGCGCCCTGGCCGCGGCGCTGGAGACTGCGCTGACCGGCTCGCCACCGGGGGGCCCACCCCCCTCGGAGCGGATCGACGGGGTGCCCCGCGCCCTCGACTTCGTGCTCCGATCGGGCCAGTCCGGCGGTTACACCGCCGCCCAGCTGCGAGAGGCACTGGGAGCCGCCCCGACGCCACGCGAGCCCCAACCCCAGTCGCGAGCGACCTCGCTTCGGCTCCTCCTCGCCGCCGTCGGGCTCGTCGTGATCGCCGGAGGGCTGGTGGCACTGGGTCGGGTGGTGAGTGGCGGGGGCCCCCCAATCCTGCCTCCCCGGGCCACGCCGGCGACGACCGTGCTCACCACCGTTCCCCAGACCGCCCCGGCCACCCTTCCCGGGTCGGTCGGGATACTCGAGACACGCTCCTACGACCCCTACGGCGAAGGGGGAGAAAACGACGACCTCATTCCCAACCTCGTCGACGGTGACTCCAGGACCGCCTGGCAGACGGAGCGCTACCAGAGCCCCATCGGCTCGCTGAAGCCCGGGGTGGGAGTGGTCTTCACCGTCACCGGATCACCGTCGCGGGTCGAGTTGGTGGGCCTCAGCGAGGGGACCGAGTTCGAGATCTACTGGTCGGGGCAATTCGCCGACGACCTGGAGGGTTGGGAACGCATCGCAGGAGGGGCCTCACCCCCAGGTGCCACCAGCCTCGGCCTCCCCCACCGTGACAGCGGCTTTTGGCTGCTCTGGCTGACCGAGCTCGCCGAGCAGGCCGACGGCTCCAGGGTCGCAATACTCTCAGAAGTACGGTTCCGTCCGTGACCACCAGGGCCGAGGAGGCGGAACTGTTGGCCCGAGTGGTCGCCGGCGATCACGACGCCTTCACCGAGCTGATGAGGGCACACGAGGACCGGGTCTTCTCGGTGTGCCTCCGCATCGTGGGAGATCGTGACCGCGCCCTCGACGCCACCCAGGAGACCTTCCTCACCGTCTTCCGCAAGGCAGGACAGTTTCAGGGGAGGTCTGCGTTGGGGACCTGGATCTACCGGATCGCGGTGAACCGCTGCTACGACGATCTGCGCAAGAGTAAGCGGGAGCGCAGCGACCCCCTTCCCGAGCACGTCGACCCTCCCGACCACGGCGCGGCCGAGGAGGTGGAGGCGGCCGGTCTCCGCCCCGAGTTGCACAGGGCGCTCATGTCACTGCCTCCCGACTTCCGCGCCGCTGTCGTGCTGTCCGACGTAGAGGGGTTCTCCTTGCCCGACGCCGCCGAGACCCTGGGGGTGCCGGTGGGCACGGTGAAGTCGCGTGTCTTCAGGGGGAGGCGAATGCTCGCCGAGCGACTGGGGAACCGAACAGGGCGATGAGAGCATCAAAGGATTGTCATGCGTGATCACGAACGTGAAATGATCGCCGCCCTGGCGGAGGGGTCCCTCGAGGACGAGACCGAGGCCAGGGCGCTTCTGGAGAGCTCGGCCGAGGCGCGGGCCGAGTACCAGCTCCAACTCGACGCGCTCAGGGCCCTCTCCGCCGCGGGGGCGATCATGATGACCGAGAGCGAGCGAGCAGTCCTCCATCGCGATCTGTGGGCCCGCCTGCGCGCCGAGCAGACGAGGCCGACAGCGACGGCGGGTGTCTACCGGTGGTCGCTCGCCGCGGCGGCCCTGTTCGTGGTGGTCGGACTGGCGGCGGTGCTCGGCGGTGGTGTCCTCAACCAGGCAGACTCGGGTGAAGACATGGCGCGGGAGGCGGTCGAGGCCACCGCGGCCGATGAGGCGGACACCACCATGGCCGCTGCCGAATCCGCGGACGCCCTCGCCGGAGACGCGGCGGCGTCGATGTCACCCGACGCCCAGGAGTACTTCGCCGAGGAAGCCGCCAGGCTGCGTCGGAGCGGGACCTCGTACCGAACGGCCGCCGACGATCCCGAGGAAGAGGATTGTTTGGCCAGAGCCGGTCTCTTCGACCATGAAGTGATCGCGGTGGTCGGGGAGGACGACGCCGCACCCGTTCCCGGGAGCTATCTGGCCGCCGTCGCCAGAGGCGAGGACATAGGGGTCGACACGCCCATCCACTTCGTCGACAGCGACGCCTGCGAGGTGGTCTACACCGACTAGCAAGCGGTGCACGGC
>CAZAHX010000018.1:0-9857 GCA_964485005.1 uncultured Acidimicrobiaceae bacterium
CTTGGCGAGGGGGTGCCCCACCTTGAGGTCGTTGGTCCGCGACACCAGCTTCTCGACGAACTCGTCGTAGACGTCGTCCTCCACATACACCCTCGAGGTCGCCGAGCACTTCTGCCCACTGAGCCCGAAGGCACCCCTCACCACGCCTTCGGCGGCAGTCTCCAGGTCGGCGCTGGCGGTCACGATGACCGGGTTCTTGCCGCCCATCTCGGCGGCCACCGGCTTGGGGCGCTTCTCGTTGACGGTGCGGTACAGGTGCATCCCCACCTCGTACGACCCGGTGAAGGTGATGCCGTCGACCTCCTCGTGGTGGGCGAGGTAGTCGCCGATCTCGGATCCGGCCCCGGTTAGGACGTGGAGGGCTGCAGACGGCAGGCCGGCGTCCTCCATCACCCTGTAGAACTCGAGGGACATCAGGGCCCCGGTGTTGGAGGGCTTGAGCACGACGGTGTTCCCCGTGAGCAGGGCGCCGATCGAAGGCCCGGCCGCCAGTGCCATGGGGAAGTTGAACGGCGAGATCACCGCCCACACTCCCCAGGGGCGGAGGACCGAGACATTGGTCTCGTTGTCGCCCAGCGACCCGAGTGGGGTCACGAAACCCTGGTGCTCGGTGATCTGCTTGGAGTAGTAACGAAAGAACTCGATGGTCTCAGCCACGTCCCCCAGCGCCTCCAGCCGGTTCTTCCCGACCTCGTAGGTCATCATTGCCGCGATTTCGAAGATGCGGCCCTCCATGATGTCGGCCGCTTCCCGCATCAGGTCGCGCCGTCGCTCCCACCCCCAGCCCTCCCACTCGTCGGCGAAGCCGCGGGCTGACGCCACCGCGTCCTCGACGTCCTGCTTGGTGGCCTGGGCGTACACCCCGACCACGATGTCGTGGTCTATCGGTGATCGCTCCTCGTAGGTCTCGCGCGCGGTGCGGCGCTCACCGTCGACTATGACCCCGTGGACCTGGCCCAGTTGGTCTCGCACTTTCTCCAATGCGGCCTCGTAGGCGGAGTTGAGCTCCTCGTTGTCGGCCGACATGGTGGCGTAGGTGATCTTCACTGCCATTTCGGTCCTCTCTGTGACTCTTACCGGCACTCTCGACGATAGCCCCGCCAGGCGTCTCCGCTCCGGCTGTATCCCTTCGGCGACTCGACTTCCCACCCTTCCCCGGCCGGGCTAGTTTCTGGCGCATAACATGCCAGCCACCGCATCACCGATCCTCTACTGGCCTGCTCTGCTCGCCGGCGCCTACTTGCTGGGGTCGATTCCGTTTGCCCAGGTTGCGGCGTGGTCGAAGGGTCTGGATCTGCGCGAGGTAGGCACCAGGAACGTCGGAGCCGGGAATCTCAGTCGCGAGGTCGGGTGGGGCTGGGGTGTGGTCGCTGCCGTCTTGGACGGTCTCAAGGGACTCTTGCCGGTTTGGATCGCGCGCCGCTTCGGCCTCGGTTTGGGCGCAGCCGGTCTGGCCGGTGTCGCCGCGGTGATCGGGCACAACTGGTCGATCGTCCTACGGGGGCGGGCCGGCCGCGGTCTGGCGAGCTCGGTGGGCCTGTTGCTCGGGCTCGATCCAGCCCTCCTGGTGTGGACCGGTGGGTGGGCGGTAGCCGGCTGGAAGATCGGGGGCGGTCTCGGGGGATTCCTGGGCTGGGGCATGCTTCCGCTCGTGGCAGTTGCCCTGCTCCGGCCGCCCAACGAGACCCTTCTGCTCATGCTGCTCTCTCTGGTCCTCATGGGCCGTCGCATGCAGGGCAACCGGGACGACCTGGAGGGGGTCGGGCTGCCTCCCCTGAAACGGATCATCTACGACAACGATCTGGCCCCCGAAGAGCTGCCCGACACCGTCGAGGATCCGCTGATCCAGTGAGCCCACGGCGGGTGATGTGGATCGCCGTGGTGGCGGCGGTGGTCTACATCGCCGTCGGATATTGGGTGATCAACAACTTCGAGATCCCCCCGCTCACCTCGACGGCATTCGGTCTCGTGGCCCTGGCTGTGGCATGCCAGATCTCGGCGAAGTGGTTCTTCGGGCTCCTCTTCAGGGAGTCGTTGGAGGAAATCGGTGAGGACCTGAAGCCCTGGTCGGCCTTCAAGGCGGCGCTGGTCGGGGCGGGGGTGGCCCGTCTCATCCCCGCCGGTGGGGCCATCACGCCGGTCGCCATGTCCTGGACAGTGCGTGACGAGGCGAGGGGAGCCACTGGAGCCGCGCTGAGGACGGTGCTCCTCAACTATGCCGGGCTGCTCATCATGACCGGTATCGGCCTGCTCTTGGCCCGCCCCCGCGAGTCGGCACAGATCGCCTCGATCAGCCTCATAGTCCTCGCCCCGTTCGTGCTCGGCGCCGGGCTCCTCCTCATGTTCGGCTCCGGGAAGTTGGGCACCCTCTCCCGGTTCCTTCCCGAGAAGCTGCGGCTGAGGCTGGAACGATCGATGGTGGACCATCTTCCCGCCCTCGAGTCCCAGATCTACATCTGGACCCGTCTCGTCCTGGAGGCGGTAGCTCTCTGGCTGGTGTTGATCGCGTTCGGGATCGAGGTCAATGGTTTTCAGGTGGCTGCGGCGTTCGGCACGGCCTCGCTGGCCGGAGGGCTTCCTGGGACGCCGGGGGGCCTCGGTGTCACCGAGATCGGCCTGGCCTTCATCCTCGCCGCCTACGGGATCCCCGGCGCCATCTCGGCGGTCCCCATCCTCGTCTTCAGGGTGGTCTCTTACTGGCTTCCAGCCGCCCTCGGGTTCGCAGCCGGCGGCTCCACCTTCCTCGTCTCGGAGGAGGCGAGGGCGGCGGACGAGGCTCTCTGAGGCGACCGCTACCCTCGGGTCATGGACGAGAAAGTCACTTTCACCCTGAAGAACCAGGACGGGGAGACCGTCAGCGACGCCGAGTTCGCAGGGAAGCGCTATGTCATGTTCTTCTACCCGCGGGCGATGACCCCGGGATGCACTGTCGAATCTTGTGACTTCAGGGACAGCTACTCGGAGTTCGCCGATGCGGGGTACGAGATCGTCGGGGTCAGTCCCGATCCCCCAGCGCTCAACAAGAAGTTCCAGGAGAAGGAGGGTCTCAACTTCGATCTGCTCTCCGACGAGGACCTCGAGTTGGCCAAGAGCCTGGGAGCGTGGGGAGAGAAGACTCTCTACGGGAAGATCACCAAGGGGTTGATCCGCTCGACGTTCGTCATCGACGAGGGAGGCCGGGTTGCCGAGGCCTACCGGAACGTCAAGGCGAGGGGCCACGTCGACCGGGTGAAAGCCGACCTGCTCGGCTAGCGGTCAGTCGCCCAGCTCCGAGCCCATCAGGTTCTCCAGTGCCTTGACCAGGGCATGGTTGCCCTCACCGCCCAACCCTCGAGCCTGGAGTGACCGGTAGAGCTGGAAGACGAGGGCGACCCCGGGCACGGGGACGCCGAGATCGTCGGCGGCCTCCAGGACGAGACGGAGGTCTTTCTGCTGGAGGTCGATGGTGAACCCCGGGCTCCAGTCGCGCTCGATCATCTGCGGCCCCCGGTTGGAGAGCATCCACGACCCGGCGGCCCCACCCTCGACCGCGGCCAGGGTCGTGGGGAGGTCGAGCCCGGCGGCGTCGGCGAGGAGCAGCGCCTCCGAGGCGGCGAGCTGGTTCAGGACCACCAGCACCTGGTTCACGGCCTTCACCATCTGCCCCGATCCCGGGTCCTCGCCGACGTGCACGACCGAGCTCGAGTAGGACTCCATGAAAGGACGGGCCCTCTCCACCGCCGCAGTGCTGCCCCCCGCCATCACCGCCAGGGTCCCCTTGGCCGCCCCTTCCGATCCGCCGGACACCGGGGCGTCCACCCAAGCCACCCCGCGCTCGGCGGCTCGGGTGGCGAAATCCCGGGTCGCCCCCGGCGAGATGGTCGAGTGGTCGATGAGCAACGCTCCCTCGGCCATCCCGTGGATCGCCCCTCCCTCGCCGAAGACGACCTCCTCTACGTCTGGTGTGTCCGATACGGAGACGAAGACGATGTCGCTGGCGCCACCGGCTTCCTCCGGGGTGTCCGCAATGGGCGTGTCGAGGCCCTCGGTCTTCGCTCGAGTCCGATTCCACACGGTGGGATGATGACCGGCCGCCAGGAGGTTCTCCACCATGCCCCGCCCCATGATTCCGAGCCCGATGAAGCCGAGGCGGGTCATGACCGCCACCATAGAGACCTGCTAAACCCGTGGCCATGGCCCACGACCGTCTCGACGAAACCCTTCGCTCCGAGCTCGACGTCTTGACCTCCGCCGGCACTGCCAAGGGCGCCGAAAAGGTGATCACCGGGGTGGTCGGGCCCCAAGCCGGACTGGGGCCGCGCTATCTGCTGAGCGGTGAGGACGGCGAGTTCCTGCGTATGAACTCAAACTCATATCTGGGTCTCTCCCGTCATCCCGCGGTCGTCGACGCCGAGGAGCGGGCGAGCCGGGAGTATGGGACGGGTCCCGGGGCGGTGCGTTTCATCTCCGGCACCTATCAGCCCCACATAGACCTGGAGGCTCGTCTCGCCGGGTTTCACGGCAGGGAGGCCACCGCCGTGTTCTCTTCGGCTTATGCCGCGGTCCTCTCCACCCTGGCCGCCCTGGTGACTCCGGAGACGGTGGTGTTCAGTGACGAGCTCAATCACAACTGCATCATCAACGCGCTCCGGATGACCCGGCCGGAGAGCCGGGAGGTCTATCCACATCTCGACTACGAGAGCCTCGACGCCTCTCTCGTCGAGGCAGCCGGGTCGGCTCGCCGGGCGATCGTGGTCACCGACGGCGTCTTTTCGATGAGGGGGGACCATGCCGACATCTCTGTGATCGCCGGGATCGCCGCTCGGCACGACGGTTCCTTTCCGGAGAACTTGGTGGTCGTGGTGGACGACTCCCACGGCGTCGGGGCCTTCGGTGAGACGGGGCGGGGGACCGAGGAAGTGTCGAGGGGGAGGTGCGACGTCCTCATTGGGACCCTGGGGAAGGCGTTCGGGGTGAACGGCGGCTATGTCACGGCTTCGGCCCCAGTGGTGGAACTCCTCCGCGAGAAGGGGCCGATGTACGTCTACTCCAATCCGATCACCGTGGGAGAGGCGGCCGCGGCGGACACCGCGGTATCCATTCTCGACTCGGGGGAGGGCCGGGAGCTGCTCGCCCATCTGGGGCGGATGACGGAGAGGTTCGAGACTGGCCTGGTCGATGCGGAGCTCGAGACCATCCCCGGCCCGCACCCGGTGGTGCCCCTGATGGTGCGGGATACGAAGCGCACCGCCGATCTCGTCGATCATCTCTTCCGGAATCGGATCCTCGCCACCGGCCTCAACTACCCGGTCGTCCCCCAAGGCGACGAGGAGATCCGCTTTCAGATCAACGCCGACCACACCCCCGCCGACATCGACTTCGTTCTGGAGGTGTTGACCGGCTTCTAGACCTTTCTGTGAGGAAAATTGCGAGGTATGGAGTGGTTTTCACTCACAGAAAGGTCCTAATCCATCACCACCAGGACGGCACCCGTCTCGACTTGGTCCCCGGGGGCGCAGTGGACTTCGGAGACGGTGCCGGTGTGGGGAGCGCGGAGGGTGTGCTCCATCTTCATCGCCTCCAGGACCACCAGGACCTTGCCCTCTTCCACCTCGTCACCGGGCTCCACGTCCACCCGGATCACCCTGCCCGGCATCGGGGCGTGCATCGACCCGGCCGCCTCCTCACCCAAGGAGGAGGGGAACCGGGGCACCTCCTCCAGCATCACCGGAAACGAGGGGGAGTCGGCATAGCGGAGCTCTCCATAGCGCGCCACCGTGAAGCGATACTCGACACCGTCGACGACGAGCACTGCCAGCCCCGGGCCCAGCTGGGCGATGTCGAGCGACCCGAGTCCTTGCACTTCCACCTCCCCCGAAGAGACCGTGTACCAGATCTCATGGACGCCGTGAGCCCCCCGATAGGCCCGGCGCTGAGCCTGGCTGGGCAGGTTGCGCCACCCCGAGGGCACCGTGGACAGCACCGGGGTCACCGTCCTGGCGTGGGCCTGGTCGGCGAGGGCCACGGCCACCGCGCCGATACGCTCCTCCTCCGCCCCGGCCAGAGGTCTGCCCAGCTCGGCCGGGTCGTGTCGAAGCAGGAAGTGGGTGTCTGTCTCCCCGACGAGGAACTCGGGATGCTCCAGGATCCGCACCAGGAGCGCCCTGTTGGTGGTGGAGCCGTGGACGGCTGCCTGACGAAGAGCGGTTGCGAGGAGCCCGGCGGCGGCAACACGGGTGGGGGCATTGGCGATCACCTTGGCGATCAGAGGGTCGTAGTGCATCGAGACCACAGAGCCCCCCTCGATGCCGGCGTCGACCCGGAGCCCATCCAGATCGGGGAAGGCAAGACGGTGAAAGCGACCGGTGACCGGGAGGTACTCGTTGGTGGGATCCTCGGCATACAGCCGGGCTTCGATGGCGTGGCCTTCCATGCCGTCGGGGAGCTCGGGCAGGGGCTCGCCCGAGGCCACGAGGATCTGCAGGCGGACGAGGTCGAGCCCGGTGACCATCTCCGTGACCGGGTGCTCCACCTGGAGACGGGTGTTCATCTCGAGGAAGAAGAACTCACCATCCCCGAAGAGAAACTCGACCGTGCCGGCACCGGTGTACCCCACCGCGGTCGCGGCCCTGATGGCGGAGTCGCCCATCCGCGTCCTCAGTCCGTCGTCGATCGCCGGCGATGGTGCCTCCTCGATGATCTTCTGATGACGGCGCTGGATGGAGCACTCCCTCTCGAACAGGGAGAACACCTGTCCATCGGAGTCACCTATTACCTGGATCTCGATGTGGCGCGGTGCCTCCAGATAGCGCTCGAGGAACATGGTGTCGTCACCGAAGGCCCCGACCGCCTCCCGTCGTGCCGACTCGACCGCAGCGTGCAGCTCGCCCGGATCCGAGACCACCCGCATCCCCTTGCCCCCGCCTCCGGCGGAGGCCTTGACCACTAGCGGGAAGCCGACTTCGGCTGCAGCCTCCACGGGGTCGGCGCCTTCCTCGAGCTCTACCCCAGGGAGGACGGGGATGCCGGCCGACTCCATGAGCTGTCTCGCCTCCAGCTTCGAGCCCATCACCTCGATTGCCTCGGGAGGCGGTCCGATCCACACCAGCCCGGCCTCGATCACCGCCCGGGCGAAGGCGGCGTTCTCGGCGAGAAAGCCGTAACCAGGATGGATGGCCTGGGCATTGGTCGTCTTGGCCGCGGCGAGCAAGGAGTCGATGTCGAGATAGGTCTCGGCGGGGGCCGCCCCGGGCAGCAGCACCGCCTCGTCGGCCTCCCGCATGTGCGGCTCGCCCGTGTCGGGCTCCGAGTAGACGGCCACCGTGGCGATCCCCATCTCCCGGCAGGTGCGGAAGACTCTGCGGGCGATCTCACCTCGGTTGGCGACGAGGACCTTGCCGATCATCACATCCGGAACACGCCGAAGCGATCAGTTCCCTTCACCGGGGCGGAGTGGATGGCGCTGAGGGCGATGCCCAGGACCGGCCGGGTATGGCGGGGGTCGATGAGGCCGTCGTCGCGCACCCGGCCCGTGGAGTAGTAGGCCTGCTCGGTGTGCTCCATCATCTCGATCAGCTCCTCGCTCCGCGCCGTGTCCGCCTCTTCGTCGAACTCCTCGCCACGGGACTCCGCCGACTGGCGAGCCACGATCGACATCACCCCGGCGAGTTGACGGGCGCCCATCACCGCCACCTTGTGGTTGGGATAGCCGAACACGAAGCGAGGGTCGTAGGACCGCCCGGACATCCCGTAGTTGCCCGCCCCGTAGGAGACCCCCGCCATCAGGGAGATGTGGGGGACCTCGGAGTTGGCCACCGCGTTGATCATCTTGGCCCCGTCCTTGATGATCCCCGCCTGCTCGTACTCCTTGCCCACCATGTAGCCGGTGGTGTTGTGGACGAAGAGCAGCGGTGTGTCGTAGCGATTGCAGAGCTGGATGAACTCGGTGGCCTTTTCCGCCTCCTCGGAGAAGATCACTCCCTGTTGATTGGCGATCACCCCGATGGGGAATCCGTGCACCGATCCCCATCCGGTGAGGATCGAGGTCCCGTAGAGCGCCTTGTACTCCTCGAAGAGCGACCCGTCGAGCACCCGGGCAAGTATCTCCCTCATGTCGAAAGGGACCCTCGGGTCGGCGGGAATGACCCCGAGGATCTCGTCGATGTCGTGTACCGGGTCGTCTGCCGGCTTGGTCGGGCCGTATCCCTGCTTGCGCCAGTTGATGTGGCCGATGATGTCGCGGCCCATCCGGATGGCCTCCTCCTCGGTCTCGGCGAAGTAGTCGGACAGCCCGGAGACTCTGGAGTGCATCTCGGCCCCGCCCAGCTCCTCGTCGGTGGATTCCTCACCGGTGGCCATCTTCACCAGCGGCGGGCCCCCGAGAAACACCTTGGCCGCCTCCTTGACCATCACCGCGTAGTCGCACATTGCGGGGTAGTACGCCCCACCGGCGGTAGAGCTGCCGAACACCAGTGAGATGGTGGGGATGCCCTGCTTGGAGAGACGGGTGAGGTTTCGGAACCACTTGCCGCCGACGAGGAACACTTCCGCCTGGTCGGGGAGGTCGGCGCCGCCCGATTCCACCAGGTTGATCAGGGGCAGCCGATTCTCCATGGCGATGTCCATGATGCGCAGCGACTTGGCCAGGGTGTAACGATTGAAGACCCCCGCCTGGCTGGTGGGGTCGTTGGCCAGGATGGCGCACTCGACACCGTTGACCACCCCGATCCCGGTGACGACGTTGCCCCCCAACGGTTTGTCCGACCCCCAGGCGGCCAAGGTGGAGAGCTCGAGGAAAGAGGAGTCCTGGTCGACGAGGAGCTCAATGCGCTCCCGGGCGAGGAGCTTGCCACGCTCGCGATGACGCTCGATGTACTTCTCGCCGCCGCCCTGGCGAGCCTCTGATTGCAACTTCTCGAACTCCGCCAGCTTGTCGAGCATGGCAGCCCGGTTGGCCTGGTAATCCTCTGAGCGCGTGTCGAGACGCGTGGGAAGGGCCTGCATGGGCTGGAGGGTAATCCCGCCGTTGGGGCGGGAGGTGTGCCTGTCAGCCGCTGTGTACGGCGGACTCCTGGTAGGGCTCGATCATGATGCACTCGCCCGGGCACTCCTCGGCGGACTCGATGGTGTCCTCGATGAGCTCATCGGGGACCCTTGCCATTCCTCGGGCGCCGTCTGGCGCCTGTTCGCCATCGAAGACCACGGTGTTTCCGAAGTGCTTGGACTCTTCCTTGACCACCCAGAGCCCGTCGTCGCGGCCGACGAAGACATCAGGTGTGATCTCCTCGCAGATCCCGTCACCGGTGCAGAGGTCCTGGTCGATCCAGACCATCAACTTCGTCGCTTCAGCCATTTCACCAACTCGCTAGGTCGCTACTCATAAATTAGACGGCCCCAGGCACTACCCAACTCCTGGCACAATCGAAACAATGGAAGAAGTATTGCACGGTCTCAGTGACCGAGTCGGGACGGAGCTCGGGGTCAGCGACTGGATGGAGATCACCCAGCAGAGGGTGGACGCCTTCGCCGACGCCACAGACGACCACCAGTTCATCCATGTCGACCCGGAGCAGGCCGCTCAGACCCCCTTCGGGGGAACGGTGGCCCATGGTTACCTCACCCTCTCCTTGGTGGTGCCGCTGGCTGCTCAGGTGGAGATGGACGTCGGGATGCCCCGGATGGGCATCAACTACGGGCTCGATCGGGTCCGGTTCCCTGCGCCGGTGCCGGTGGGGTCCCGGATAAGGGCCCGGGTTGCCTTGGACTCCGTCGACCAGGTGCCGGGGGGGATCCACATGAAGCGTACGGTGACGATGGAGATCGAGAGCACCGACAAGCCCGCCATGGTCGCCGAGATCCTCACCCGGCTCTACTACTGA
>CAZAHX010000018.1:9957-15328 GCA_964485005.1 uncultured Acidimicrobiaceae bacterium
CTCCGCCCCCCACCCGCCACCAGGACGTGGCCGGTGACGTACGAGGAGAGCGGGGTGAGCAGGAACCAGACCACATTGGCGATCTCGTCGGGCGTGCCCATGCGTGCCATCGGAATGGCGGAGACCATCTTCTCGAGGACGTCCTCCGGTATCCCCATCGCCATCTCGGTTCCGATCAGACCGGGTGCGATGGCGTTGACCCGAACATGGGGCGCGAGAGAGAGCGCCATGGCCCGGGTCAGACCAACCAGACCGCCCTTGGACATCGAGTAGTTGAACTGGCCGAAATTGCCTAGATAGGCCCGGGAGGAGATGTTGACAATCGACCCGCCCTCGCTCATCAGGTCGGCCATTGCCGTTGAAAGCCGGTAGGCCGCGCCCAGGTTGACGTCGAGGACGGCGCGGAGGTCCTCGTCGGTCATGTTGACCAGACGGGAGTCCCTGGTGATGCCGGCATTGTTGACCAAGCCGATGAGGGGGCCGTCGGCCCCTTCCACTGCGGATGCCACCGCGGTCTCCCCGTCGTCGGCGGTCAGGTCGACCTGGACCGGGAGGATGTTGTCTGCTCGAAAGCTCACGTTGGGTGCGATGTCCACTCCGATCACCGTGAAGGGGCCGTTGCCCGCGATCTTCTCGGCGATAGCCCGCCCGATCCCCCGGGCGGCGCCGGTGACCACGATGGAGCCTCTCATGGGAGAGCTTTCCCCAGATGGCTCGAGCCCAGCCTGATCAACTCGCCGGTCACCCCGGCCGAGTCCGCCGCCAGCCGCTCGGCCCACTCGGTGACCAGCCCGGGGTCAGAGTCGTCGTCGTATGCAACGACGTTGGCAGTCCACCCCTTGCGGGACCCTTCCATCGCGGCCGTTCGTGCCGCCGAGAGCAGACCGGTGGCGACCATGGCGTCGCCGACACCACGGCGACCCAGCAGGTCGTCGTGATGCACTACGAAGACGACCGATTCCTCGGCCAATGCGGCCGCGCGCGCCATAACGAAGGCGCGCTCCAGTTCGGCGCGCACCTCGCCCCAATCGCTGCCCACCGACCCAGCCCGATGGATGTTCACGGGGCCACTGCCCGCCCTTCTTCGATCATCTTCCCGATGTTGTCCTGGTCCAGACCCAGCTCGGAGAGGATCTCGCGAGTGTGCTCACCGAGCAGCGGCGGCCTGCTCTGGGCCAGGGCCGGGGCATCGTCCACGCGGATCGGCGAGCCGGTGGTCCTCACCAGGCCCGCCACGGGATGGTCGAGCTCGACCAGCATCTCGTGATGACGCGCCTGGGGGTCGTCGAACGCCTCGAGGATGGTGAGCACACGGCCCACCGGCAACCCCGCTGCGGACAGGAGCTCGATCCAATGCTCCGCCTTCTCGGTCTTGAAGATCCGATTCAGCTTGCGGGCAAGCGACTCCCTGGCCTCCATCCGGCTCTCGTTGTCGGGATAGTCCTCGAGGAGGGCTGGGCGGTCCAGTGCCTCGGTGAGCCGCTGGAAGTGCCGGTCGGACACGATGGCCAGGGTGAAGGGACCGTCGCTGGCCTCGAAGACCTGGTTGGGGGTGAGAAATGGGCTGGCGGTCCCGGTCCGCTCCGGCTGGGACCTGCTGGCGAAGGCGAGGGCGTTCCAGCCCGATTGGACGGCCATCAACCCGTCCCGCAGCGACACCTCGATGTAGCGGCCACGTCGGGGGCTCTCGGCCAGTGCCGCCGCCACCGCAAGGGCGGCGTTGGTCCCGGCCACGTAGTCGCCGATGGTGGTAGCGGTCTTTCGCGGCCCGTCCCGGGGATCACCGGTGATCGAGATCATCCCCGACTCGCCCTGGAAAACCACGTCGATCCCCGGCCTCTCGGAGTAGGGGCCAGTGGCCCCGAAGGCGGTTACCGCCACGTAGACGATCTCCGCATTGAGCTCACGGGCTCGTGGTTCGTCGAGTCCGAGCCGCTCCATGGCCCCATGGCGGAGATTGTGGATCACGACATCGGCCTTTCGCACCAGGTTGTCCAAAGCGCGCTTGGAGAGCCAGTCCTTGGTGTCCAGCGCCAGGGACTCCTTGCCCCGGTTCACCGCCATGAAGAAGACCGACTCCCCGGACTGATAGGGCCCAAAGCGTCGACCGAGATCGCCACCGGTCGGCTCCACCTTGATCACCCGCGCCCCCAGGTCGGCGAGGAGCATCCCGGCGTAGGGAGCCGCGATCAGATTGCCGAACTCGACGACGAGGACGCCGTCCAGTGGCCCCTTAGGAGTAGGAGTGGCGCGCCGCTGAATTGATGAGGCGGTCTCTCCGGCCCTTGACGCCCCTGGCGGCGTCGAAGTGCTCGACGCAGCTCCCCGGCTGCGACTGCGCCCCTTCTCCTTGCCAGATGACGCCAATGGCTCGGAGACACCGCGCCCTGAATTCAGCGACACACCACTAGACACGCTCCACGACCATGCTGATGCCCTGTCCCACGCCGATGCACATGGTGGCCAGGCCGTACCTGCCCTCTCGTCGCTCCAACTCGTGGAGGAGAGTGGTGAGGATCCTGGCTCCCGAGGCGCCTAGAGGATGCCCGAGGGCGATCGCCCCGCCGTTGACGTTGACCGTCTCAGGATCGAGCTCGAGGAGGCGGACGCTGGCCACGGCCTGAGAGGCGAACGCCTCGTTGATCTCGACCAGATCGAGATCGCTGATCCCCAGCCCGGCGCGGGAGAGGGCCTTTCTCGATGCCGGCACCGGGCCGATCCCCATCTCGTCGGGATGCACCCCGGCGGCCGCCGAGGAAACGATGCGGGCCATGGGCTCCAGACCGTGCTCGTCGAGTCCCTGTGCCGTGGCGAGGATCAACGCTGCCGCCCCGTCGTTCATCGGCGAGGAGTTGCCCGCGGTGACCGTCCCGTCCTCGAGGAAGATCGGTCGCAATGCCGCCAGGGCCTCGAGGGACGTATCCGAACGCGGCCCCTCGTCTCTCTCGATGAGCACCGTGTCGCGGCGACGGGCGTCACCAGGCGCTTCGATCGGCTCGATCTCTCTCTTGAAATGCCCCGCCTCCACGGCCGCCAGGGCGAGCTGATGGCTGCGCAGAGCGAAGGCATCCTGGTCTTTTCTGCTGATCTCGTATCTCTGCGCCACCACTTCGGCCGTCATACCCAGGGTTATCGGGGGGTAGGCCTCCTCCATACGGGGATTCACCAGACGCCATCCGAGAACGGTGTCGGCAGTCTCGGGGACGCCGCGGGCGAATGCCGTCTCCGGTTTCATCATGACGTAGGGGGCCCGACTCATCGACTCCGAGCCGCCGGCGATCATCACCGCCCCCCAGCTGGAGGCGAGGGCATGACCGGCCGACACGACGGCCTGCAGGCCTGAGCCACACAATCGGTTCACGGTCACCCCGGTGACCTCGACCGGCAGCCCGGCGAGGAGCGCAGCCATGCGGGCAACGTTGCGATTGTCTTCGCCAGCCTGATTGGCAGCTCCCCATTGAATGTCCTCCACGGCCTGGTGGGGAAGGTCCGGGTTGCGAGCGAGTAGCCGCGACACGGCATGGGCGGCGAGATCGTCGGGACGGACGAAGGCCAGCTGCCCTCCAATCTTGCCCATCGGAGTCCGGCAGGCGTCGACGATGAAGACCTCACTCATCGGCCCAATCTTGGTCGATGGACAGAGTTGATGCGCGTCCCCGACAGCGATTCAGCTCCCGGCGGTACCGTGGGACTCGATGGAGAGACCCGAGAAGCTGAACTTCACCGAGTCCGACGAGGCCAATCGACTGCTCGCAACCGACGGTCTCGCGCTCCTCATCGGGATGCTCCTCGATCAACAGTTCCCCATGGAGCGCGCCTTCTACGGTCCCCAGCTCCTGAGAGAGCGCATTGGCGCGGAGCTGGACGCCGGCCGCATCGCCGGGCTCGATTCGGAGGAGCTCGAATCGATGTTCAAGGGCCCGCCGGCGATCCACCGTTACCCCTCTTCGATGGCCAAGCGGGCCCAGGATCTCTGCCAGACCATCGTCGACCGGTATGGGGGAAGGGCCGAATCCATCTGGGAGACGGTTGAAAGCGGCAAGGAGTTGCTGGAGAGGCTCGAGGCCTTGCCGGGTTTCGGGAAGGCCAAGGCCCGCATCTTCGTGGGTGTGCTCGGAAAGCGGATGGGGGTGCGTCCCGAGGGGTGGGAGGAGGTCGCCGCCGACTGGCCGAGCATCGCCGACGTGGCCGGCTTCGACGACGTCGCCGTCCTGAGAGAGCAAAAGAAAGCTATGAAGGCGAAATAGGGCGTTAGCCCTCTCAACCTGAGCGGTATTCCAGCCGATAATGCATCTCAGGGCACCCCGGAAGGAATGATGCATCTCTCAGGCCAGTTGAGCGACTGGAGCATTGAGGATCTGCTGCAGATAATGCAGGTCACCAAGAAGACCGGGTCTTTGGACATAGCCGGGGACCGTCGGGGGCGTCTGCATTTCCGGGACGGGAACCTCACCGGCGCCGAGTTGAGCGGGGCCAATGGGAGCTACACCGGTTCGGACCGTAACTCCGTCGCGGACATCCTCTATGTCCTCTCCACTCTCGAGGAGGGCTCGTTCTCCGTCGGTCCCGCCGACGGCCCCGACGGCAAGGGCTGGTCAACCGAAGAAGTGCTCGCCGAGGTCGAGGCTTTGCGCTCACTCGAGGGCGAGGTCATCGACGCAGGTCTGTTCGAGGCCTCCGGCGTGCGTCTCGACTCCGACGTCGACGAGGTATTGAAGATCGAGCCCGAGGACTGGCGGGTGCTCGTTTCCCTGGTCCAGCCCTTCACCTTCACCCAGTTGGAGGCCAAGCTCGGGCGTGGGGGAGCCGTGCGCGTGTTCCACACTCTTCACCGGCTCGGTGTGGCGGTTCCGATAGAGGAAGGGGAGGCGGCCGACTGGCTCGACCGGCTCGCCGAGGAAATCTCGCCCGACGGTGGGGAGCCGACGTGGCTGGATCGCGCCGATCCCGCGGGGCCCATTGGTGAGCCCGATGCCGTGGGACCTATTGGTGAGCCCGAGGCGGTGGGCCAAGCCGACGATGACGTCGACATCGAGGAGACAGACGACGAGGAGGAGAAGATCGCTCCTCTCGCTGAGGCGCGCCACCACAACGCAAAGGGCGTCTCTGCGCCGGCTTCGACCACCCTCACCGACAGCGTCTACGACGAGATCCGACGGCTGCGCAGTCGGGTCACCGACAACCGATAGCCGACGAGGCCGCCCGGTATCGTCGCTCGGAAGTGGCCGAGCATTGGACCCCTGACAATCCGCTGGTCATCGGTATCGCCGGCGGTTCCGGATCTGGAAAGACCACCATTGCCTCGGCCGTCGTCGTCGGTCTCCGCGACAGGGTCGCCGTCATCGAGCACGACGCCTACTACCGCCACCGC
>CAZAHX010000019.1:0-15119 GCA_964485005.1 uncultured Acidimicrobiaceae bacterium
GGAGGTGGCGATGTAGGGGACCAGGGTGACATGGAGGAACATGACGTTGGCGCGGCCGATGTCGTTGCCGAACTGACGAATCGCCTCCAGGAAGGGGAGGCTCTCGATGTCACCCACGGTCCCTCCCACCTCGGTGATGACGACGTCCACGTCCCTCTCCCCCACCCGATTGATGCGCTCCTTGATCTCGTTGGTGACATGAGGAATCACCTGGACTGTGTCACCCAGGTAGTCACCCCTCCGCTCCTTCTGGATAACGGAGAGGTAGACCGAGCCGGAGGTCACGTTGGACGCACGCCTCAGGTTCTCCCCGGTGAACCGCTCATAGTGGCCGAGATCGAGATCGGTCTCTCCGCCATCGTCGGTGACGAAGACCTCGCCGTGCTGGAACGGGTTCATCGTGCCTGGATCGACGTTGATGTAGGGATCCAGCTTCTGGTTGACCACCTTGAGCCCGCGGGCTTTGAGGAGACGGCCCAGAGAGGCCGCGGCGATGCCTTTTCCCAGACTGGAGACAACGCCGCCGGTGACGAAGACGTATTTGGGGCCGTCGGAGGGGTCTCGTCGCGTATCGGTGCGGGATTCTGGCGAGAAGAGCGGCCCGTTCATGACGGGACGCCACAGTAGCACCGCGGGGTCGGATTCTCGACTATCGGGTTCGTGCGGCGGAGAGGAGCTCCTGCGCCGTGCGCCGCCCGGCCGGGCTGTCCGCCGATCCCGCGACCATCCGGGCGAGCTCGCCCACACGCTCCTCGCCGGTCACCTTCCGCACCGTGGCGATGGCACCGTCGCGATCGATTGCGTAGTGGAGGTCTGCATGAGCCGCCAACTGGCCGAGATGGGTGACACAGAGGACCTGCGACCCGGTGGCCAGCTCGGCCAGTCGCTTCCCCAGGGCGAGGGCGGTGGCCCCGCCCACACCCGCGTCCACCTCGTCGAAGACCAGCGTGGTCGTTATCGGGCGCCGGGTGGCGAGCCGCACTGCCAGGACGAGACGGCTCAACTCGCCGCCCGAGGCGGCCACGGCCAGCGGGGCCGGCTCCAGCTTGGGGTCCGATGCGAACCAGAGCTCGGCGCGGTCCCCTCCCTCGGGGCCCGGCTCGATCTCCTCCAGCCTCACCTCCAGCACCGCTCCGGCCATGCCCAGCGCCCCGAGATGGTCTCGGGCCTCCCCCACCAGCCTCTCTTCAGCAGTCTCCCGGGCCCGCCGCAGCGTCGCCGCGGCCTTCCCGGTTTCGCGCCGGGCCTCTACGGTCAGGTGTTCGATGCGGTCGGCGTCGTCGGCCAGGGAGGCGAGGGCCTCAGCGCGCTCCCCGGCCTCGCGGGCGTAGAAGAGGACGTCTTCGAGGGTGCGCCCGTACTTGCGCTTGAGGTCTCCGATGGCGGTGAGCCGGGCCTCCACTTCCTCCTGCCGGGCCGGATCCACCTCCAGAGCCTCCGTGGCCTCCCTGATCTGAGAGGTCAAGTCGACGATGGTGTCCGCCAGGCCCTCGGCGCTCTCCGCCACTCTCGATGCTGCCGGGTCGAGGGAGGAGACCTTGCGCAGCCGGGAAACCACTTCGCCGCCGTCGTCGGCGAGCCTCGTCGTCAGTCTCGCCGACTCGGTGAGGTGCTCGGCGATCTCCTCCAGATTGCGCAATCGCGATGCTTCCATCTCGAGCCTCTCGTCCTCCGCCGGCTCGAGACGCGCCCCTTCGATCTCGGAGACCTGGTATCGGAGCAGGTCGAGTTCGCGGGCCATCGACTGTGGGTCCTCGCCTAGAGCGCGGCGGCGTTCCTCCAACGCCCGCAAACGCCCCCAAACCTCGTGGTATGCGTCGAGAGCGGAGCGGCCCGCCTCGTCGAGGCAGTCGTCGACGAGTGAGAGCACCTGGGAGGGGCGGCGGAGACTGAGATGATCGTGCTGGGCCACGATCTCGACCAGCTCACCGACCAGATCCGACACCGTGGCGGTGGACACGGTGGCGCCGTCGACCAGACAGCGGCTCCTGCCCTCGCGGGGGACGATGCGGGTCACCCCTACCTCACCGTCCCCGGTCTCGAAGAGACCGTCGGCCTGCGCCTTATCCGAGATCGGGCCCACCGCCATCGGGTCCGGGCTCTCCCCGAGGATGAGTCGCAACCCACCCACGAGCAGCGTCTTCCCGGCGCCGGTCTCCCCGGTGATCACGGTGAGCCCGGGGCCGGGCTCGATGGCGACGTCGCCGAGCACGCCGAGGTTCTGCACTCTGAGGTGGAGGAGCATCCTCAGAGCCCGAACTTCTCGCGGATGAGGGCGGGGAAGCTCCGATCACCGAGCTTGACGAACCGTGAGGGCCGATCCCCGGCATGGATCTCCACCCTGCCCCCCTCCGCGAGCTGACCCAGCCCGCCCTTGTCCACGTTGACCCGGACTATGCGGTCCTTGGTGACCGTGACATCGATCCGGCTGGAGCCGGGGACCACGATGGAGCGGTCGAACAGGGAATGGGAGGCCACCGGGGTGACCACCAGCGCTTTCAACCGGGGGTCGACCAAAGGCCCGCCCGCGGAGAGGGAGTAAGCAGTGGACCCGGTCGGTGTGGCCACGATCAGGCCATCGGCGCGCTGGGTCATCAGATGAGTCCCGTCGATCACCACGTCGAGGCTCACCAGACGGGTGGTGTCCACCTTCTCGATGACGACGTCGTTGATGCCGACCTCGTGCTTGTCGTCGACCCTGGCGGCTACGGTCATCCGATTCTCGACCTCGTAGTCGCCGTCGAGAAGACGGGGGATGACCTGTTCCAGGTCCGCCGGCTCGGCCTCGGTGAGAAAGCCCAGTGTGCCCAGGTTGAACCCCAGCACCGGCACGTCGTCGTCGAGAGCGAGTCGGGCAGCGGCGAGCATGGTGCCGTCACCTCCCACCCCGAGCACCATGTCCGGCGTCGGGCCGCCGGGATCCACGACCTCGCCCCCTAGAGCGGTGATGGTCTCGGTGAGGGTCCCGGCGAAAGCGGCCACCGCCGGACGCCCGGCACGGACGACGAGGGCGAACTTCAGCTCGACTCCATCCCGTCGAGAAGCCGGCTGAGCAGGTCGGCGAGCTCGGCGGCAGGCTCCGGCAGATCGGCGGGGTCCACCTCCTCGAGGCGCTGCAGAGCCGATTCGATCTCTTCCACCTGTGACTGGCTCAACTCCATGGGCTGATTATGGCTCTCCGAGTATGAGATCCACCGCCTCTCCGAGATCGGCGGCGACGAGATCGGCGGCGGGAGACACCTCTGCGGTCACTCCGGTGAGCACCAGTATCGACCGCCACCCGTCCTCTTCTACAGCCATGGCTATGTCGGTGTCCACCCGGTCGCCGATGACCCAGGCATCGCCGACCCCGCGTGACCGGATCAAGCGGCGCATGGGGAGATTGGGCTTCCCCGCCACCTCGGGGGAACGACCGGCGGCGGTGGCGATGGCCGACACCATCGAGCCCGCCCCGGGGAGTAGGCCGTCGCTCGTGGGGTAGGTGGGGTCGTCGTTGCTGGCGATGAACCTGGCTCCGCGGCGCACGGCCTCGGCGGCGTCTGCGATCCGCTGGTAGTCGATGCCACGATCCAGGCCGACCATCACGCTCCTCGCCGTGGCGGGATCGGTGGTGATCTCGAACCCTGCCTCTTCGAGGGCGGCCCGGATCCCCTCTCCCCCGACGACGAGACATGGCCCGTCTCCTGGCCCGAGGAGCCTCACTCCCGCCTGGGGCGAGGTAAACACCCGGTCGGGTGCGATCTCGAGACCGGTCAGCTCGTTGAGTTTCTCCACGACCTGCTTCGGGTGGCGGGTGGAGTTGTTGGTGACGAACCAGACATCGATCCCCTCCTCGAGGAGCCGGCGAAGAGCTGCGTCGGAGCCGTCGATCAGGGTGTCGCCTCTATAGACGACACCGTCCAGATCGCAGAGGACGGTGGTCAAGACGCGTGGAAGTGGTGGAGAACCCGCTCGTAGAGCTGCGCGGTGAGTTCGACAGATGTCACCGAAACCCGCTCGTCGTGACCGTGGAATAAGGCGAGCATCTCCGAGAAGCCCATACGGTCGTCGTAGAGACCGACTCCATAGGCGGTCGTGCCCTTCGCTCGCCAGAATCGGGCATCGGTGCCCACCGTCATCAGTGTCGGGAGCAGGTTGCGATGGCCTTCGAGATCCTCCACTCCATCGGCAATTGCCTCCCACAGGGGATTCCCCGTCGGGCTGATGGTGGCCTCCATGTCCATGAAGGGCTCGATCTCGACATGGTCACGGGCGGCCCCCATTGCCTTTTGCAGGTGGGAGTCGACGAAGTGGCGGTCCATGCCGGGCAGAGTGCGGATGTCGACATCGGCCCGGGCCCGGTCGGCGATGACATTGGCCTTCATCCCGGCGTCGAGCATGTTCGGAGAGACGGTCATGTGGGTCAGGGCGTGGACGTACCTGGCGAACAGCGGGTCCTCCACCGCCAGGGTCTCGATGGCCTCGTCGACCCGGTCTGGGTCGGTGAGGGCCGTCTTCAGCTCTTGAGGGAGGTCGAGCACCGACACGAACGACTGCCATTCGTCGATGATCGCCACCGGCGAGGGGGTCTCGAATATGCCATGGACCGCTGCGGCCATCTTCTCCAGGGCGTTGTCGGCGCGGTATGGGGTGGATCCGTGGCCCGGGGTCCCCGACGACCGCAGCGCCGACCAGAAAGCGCCTTTCTCTCCGATGGAGACGGGGATCATCGGCTCATCACCGTCGGTGGCGAGAGCGGGATAGGCGACCTCGGTCAGCAAGTAGTCGGCTCCCACCAGATCCCACCGCTGCTCGACCAGGGCGGCTGCGCCATACCGGCCACCGGCTTCTTCGTCGGCTACCGCAGCCAGGATGAGATCTCCACGCGGAGTGATATCACCGCTGAGGTATGGCTTGGCCGCGGCCGCCATCGCCGCGGTCACGTTGAGCATGTCCAGGGCCCCTCTGCCGTAGACCATCCCGTCCACGATCTCGGCAGCGAAAGGGTCGCGGCTCCAGCCCGAGGGGTCGACCGGGACGACGTCGGTGTGGGGCACCAGGGCCAGAGAGGGGGCGTCGGGATCCGATCCCTCGATGCGATAGATCAATGACTGTCGGCCCGGGGCCGGCTCGAAGATCTCCCCCTCGACCCCGAGGTACTCGGTGAGGGTCGCCACAGACCGATGCTCATGCCCGCCGGCGACCGATCCGTCGTTGACACACTGGTTTCGGATCAGGGCTTGCAGCAGCTCGACTACTTCAGAGCTCATGATCTGAGTGTGTCGAGGAGTCCGGGCATCGTCAACGTCAATTCGAGGTCCCCCGTGTCCTCCAACGGCACCCAAGCGACCTCGGTGGCGTCGTCAGCTGCCTGCAGCTCCCCTCCGACCACCTTCCCCAGGAAGTCGATGAGGACGATGTGATGCTCCGCATCGATGTGCTCGCCCACCCAGACCACCTCACCGATCTCGACGAGGAGACCTGTCTCCTCCCGGGCTTCCCTGGCCGCAGCGGCTTGCAGTGTCTCCCCTCTCCGAACCTTCCCTCCGGGAACGGCCCAGAGACCCAGGCCAGGCTGGCGGCCCCTTCTCACCAGGAGAAGTTTTCCCCGTTCCAACAGCACCGCCCCCACCCCGACCACTGGGCGGTCAGGATCACTGGTCATCGTGATGCATGACGATGGTGCGGGCGCTGAATCCGCCAGCCTCGAAGAAGTTCTTCACGAGGCGGTGGCCGGGGAGGACGTGGGCGTCGAACTTGGTGATCCCCCTCTTTCGGAGGAGGTCCATGACTCTCTCCCGCATCGCCTCACCCACACCGACCTCCCTGACGTCGTGATCGACGAAGATGAACCGGATCGACCCGATCATCTCGCCTTGGGCTTGCATCAACATCTCCTCTTCCCTGGCGAGAAGGAAGCCGAAGGGGTAGTCGTCGATGGTGCCGATGAGGAGGATGGTGTGGGGATCGGAGAGTGTCTTCTCGAAGCTCTCGGCAACCGGCTCATCGAGACCGCTCGCTATGGGCCACATGGGGTGGAGGGCGGCCATCTCGTCCTCGAGGGAGCGGTAGAGACGCTCGAGCACGGGGATGTCCTCCACGGTGGCGCTCCTCGCCTCGACCCGCATCACGATTGCCGCCCGAAGATCCTGCGTAGACCCCAGAGGGTGACCAAACGCATCGCCTCGATCACGATCGGCAGCCCCATCTTCGACTTTCCCCGGGTCCGATCGCGGAAGACCACCGGGATCTCCCTGACGTCGAGACCGGCTCGATGGGCCCGCCACGCCATCTCCACCTGGAAGCCGTAACCCGACGACTCGGCCTGGGCGTAGGGAAGGGCGCGCAAAGCGTCGGCCCTAAAGGCGCGGTAACCGGCGGTGGTGTCCCTCACCGGAATGCCGAGGAGGGTGCGCGCGTAGAGATTCCCTCCCCGGGAAATGAGACGGCGGGGCCAGGGCCAGTCCGGGGTGGCACCACCCGGGACGTAACGCGAGCCGATGACCAGGTCCGCTCCCTCGTCGATGGCCGCCACCAGCCGGGGAAGGTCGGCGGGGTCGTGGGAGAAGTCGGCGTCCATCTCCACGATGATCCCGGCCCCTTCCTCGATTGCCCTGTCGAACCCGGCGGCATACGCCGGCCCCAAACCGGTCTTCGACTCACGGTGCAGCACGTCTACCTCGGGTCGCGCCCGGCTGATCTGATCGGCGAGACGGCCGGTCCCATCAGGTGAGCCGTCGTCGACGATGAGCATCCGGTATCCGAGCGCTGTGACCGCATCGACCAGCTCGCTGAGGTTCTCCAGCTCGTTGTAGGTGGGGACGACGACCTTTACACGCTCAGTCGACACAGTCGAAGCAGATCATCTTGCGCTTGTTGGCGAGCTGGCTGACCCGCTTCACCATGAAACAGGACTGGCAGACGAACTCGTCGGACTTCTGTGTTTGGGCGTCGACGTCCAGGGTGAGCTCGGCGCGCCGCATCGCCCGAAGCTCCTCGATCTCGTCGACGAGGAGAGCCTCGCTGGCCTCCTCCTCGAGCAGCTGCAGCTCCTGGCTCTCCAGCTCCTCGAGAGCCTCGGCGGTCTCGTCGTCGTGGTCCTCGTCCTCTTCTTCGTCCTCTTCTTGGTCGTCGAGATCCTCGACGTCCTCGACGTCTTCCTCTTCGAGGTCCTCGCTCAGATCGGCCTCCAGGTCGTCGTCGAGATCCTCGACGTCCTCGAGGTCTTCCACGTCTTCGAGGTCTTCGAGCTCCTCGAGGTCTTCGTCGTCTTCTGCGATTTCAGGTGCCTTCTCGGCTGCCATTCGCGTTCCTGGGCTATGGGCGGCGGGAGTATAAGACCATAGGGGTCAGATCTTCAGCCGCAGTGCGGCGGGGACAACCCGACCCCTCAGCGGGGTATTCCCCAGATAATCCCCGTCGGCCTCGACGGGCCAGAGGGGATCGGTCTCGATGCTGAATTCGGCAGCGCTGAAGCGGCGCACCGCGGCATCGGCGAGATGGGTTCCCTTGATCACCTTGGGGACCAGGGAGGGCGCCCTGCCCTTGGTGGTGTCGATGACCTGGATGTCCACCACCCCGTCAATCAGCGTCGCCTTGGGGGCGACATTCCAACCGCCGGCGAAGAACTGCGCGTTGGCCACGATCACCGCGAGTGCAGGTGACTCGTGGCTCCTCCTTTCGGTGACGATGCGGACCTGCGCCTTGGGGAATCGGGGCAGGCGGACACCGAAGGCGATTGGATAACGAAACGCCCCCAGCCTCCGAGTCATCAGTGGGGCGGTCATCGCCGCTGCGGCCCCTGCCCCGGTTTGGGCGACATTGACGAAGTAGCGCGTTCCCCACTCGCCCTCGAGGGTGACGACATCGATGTCGTAAGTGTCGTGGGTGGCCAGGTGACGGGCAGCTCCGGGGATGTCCTGAGGGAGGCCGAAGGTCCGGAGCAGATCACACCCGGTTCCGGCAGGAAGCACGCCGATCACGGGGGGCGGATCCATCCCCAGAGGCACCAGGGCGTTGGCGGCCAGATTCACCGTCCCGTCCCCGCCGACGAGAGCAAATCGGGTCCTGCCGGCCTTCGCCTCCTCCTCGATCAGCGACGCGGTCTCCGCCACCGAGCCCGGAATGGCCAGATCCGCCTCGACCCCCGCAACATCCAGGGCCTCCCTCACCAGGGCCGGGTCGACGGGGCGCTGTCCCGCCTTGAGATTGAGCACGGCGAGCCAGGGCCTCATCAGCCGATCCCCTGAGCGGCCACCACTCCCCGATCCACCATCACCAGCGTCCGGGCTGCGTCGTCGGACAACTCGTGAACGGCGTCCCGAAGTTGACGGAGCACATCGGCGAGCTGTCGGGAGACCCTGACGAAGTCGCCCGGAGCCATCCCCCTCGTGGGCAGGTCACTGAACATCGCTCCCTCCGCCCAGGCCCGTGCGATGGGGGCAAACCCCGGATCGGGTCTCCGGGTGGGAGCGAGACGATGACGTTGCTCGCTGTCCGCGAGCTCCGCCCATAGATTCTCGATGGTGTCCCAGCGGCTCGCCAGCTCGGTGCTCGGCCACTCCACCCCGGGGCTCTTGTCCACCCGTGGCTCGTAGACGAACACCGAGACCAAAGCGGCGAAGTCGGGGGGTTCGAGACCGTAGAGGAGTCCTCGTTCCACGGTCTCGGTCATCAGGAGGTCCATTTCGTTGTAGACACGGCGAAGACGTTCCCCTCTCGGCGTCAACGACCAGCCGTCCAGATACCCGAGCTCGCCGAGAAGACTCCTTATCGCCGCGAACTCCTCGACCAGACCATGCCCGGCGGCGTTCTGGGCGGCGCGGTGCTGGGCGATCCGTCTTCGCACCCGGTTGGCCTTGTGGAGGGCTGCGAGATGCTGGGCCGCGTCAGGGCACTCGGCGACGGGATGATCGGGCAGGTTGGTGCGCGGCGAGCGATCCGACCGTCGAGGAGGGACCTTTCTCAAGAGGCGAAGGGTGTCTTCTATGAACCGCCTGTCCCGCGGGCGCATCGGAGCGGGCAGGTCCAGCACCCCCGCCTTGTTGCTGGCGTCGGTTATCTGCTTGTAGCCGAGCGTGGAGACCCTTCCCGACGTGGAGAGAACGAGGTATCTGGCCCCGCCCGACTTCGAGGAGAGACGTTTGAGCACCGCATAGCGGCCGTCGCGCGCTCCGCCGACGACATCGAGGACGTCACCCGCTCCGAGCAGCGACTTGATACCGTCCTGACGCCGACTCGGGCCGGCGGCCTCGACCAGCGCCAGGTACTCCTCGACATCGCCCCGGTCGCACCGGGCCTGTGCCTCGAGACTGTGCAACTGGTGCTCCAAGGCCTCGATTCGGTCGTCGGCCTCCACCTTTCGCTCCTCGCGTTGGAAGGCGGCGAATGAGGCTTCGAGCAGCCCCTCGGCCTGCTCCTCCCGATAGTTGGCGACCAGGTTGGCGGTCATGTTGTAGGTGGGGCTAAAGCTGGATCGCAGTTCGTGGGCGCCGAGCGAGGCGATCTCGGTCACCTGGTCGAAGCTCACGAATGGCGAGTGGAGAACGATGCCGAATCCTCGAGTGTCGATGCCCCGGCGACCCGCCCTCCCGGTCAATTGGGTGTAGTCCCCCGGTCTGAGCAGCTGGTGGCTCTCACCGTTGAACTTGGACAGGTTCTCCAGGACTACGGAGCGAGCGGGCATGTTGATCCCCAGGGCCAGGGTCTCTGTGGCGAACACCACCCTCACCAGTCCCAGCCCGAAGAGCTCTTCCACGGTCTCCTTGAATGCGGGGACCTGACCGGCGTGATGAGATGCCACCCCGGCCTCGAGCCCGATCAGCCAACGGTCGTAATCGAGCACGGCCAGGTCGTCGTCGGTGAGGTGGCCGGTGCGCTCCTCTGCCAGCTCACGAATCGCAGTGCGCTGCTCGGGCGTGGTGAGGCGAATGCCGGCGTCGACCAGACGTTGGGCGGCGGCGTCACATCCGGCACGCGAGAAGATGAAATAGATGGCAGGGAGCATCCCCTCGCCTTGGAGTCGTTCCACGGTCTCAATTCGGTTGGGGGTCTTGAACCGTCTCCGCCTCCCTCGTTCCATGGAGAGGAGTCTCTCGATACGCGGGTTGGGACGTCTACGCCCCTCCCGGGTGATGAAGGTGGGGAGCATGTGGAGATTCTGCGCTCCCGACCTCTCCTTCACCATGTAGATCGACTCCAGCGGAATCGGGCGGTGGTCCGCGGAGATCAGCTCGGTCAACCCCCGCCTCTCCTCCACCCAATCGGCGAACTCCCGGTCGTTGGAGATGGTGGCGGAGAGACAGACGAACCTGACGTGCTCGGGGCAGTGAATGATCACCTCTTCCCAGGCAGCGCCGCGGAACGGGTCCTGGAGGTAGTGGGCTTCGTCCAGCACCACCAGGCCGACGTCGTCGAGTTGGCCCGGGTCGGCGTAGATCATGTTGCGAAGGACCTCGAGGGTGGCGACGATCAGAGGGCTTCCAGGGTTGATCACGTTGTCCCCGGTGAGAAGGCCGACCCGTTCCGGCCCGTAGATGGCCGCGAAGTCGGCGTACTTCTGGTTGGAGAGCGCCTTGATCGGCGCGGTGTAAAAGGTTCGTCGACCCTCCCTTAGAGCCAAATAGACAGCGGCCTCGGCCACCAGCGTCTTACCCGAGCCGGTGGGGGCCGTGACGACCACCGAGGCACCACCAGCGATGGCCTCGGCGGCGTCGACCTGGAAGGGGTCCGGAGGGAAGGGAACCGTGTCCCAGAACTCGGACAGTCGCTCCCTCATCGCTCGAGGAGCAGTCTCACCAGCCAGTAGGTGAGCTCATACATCAGATACAGGGGGACACTGAGCAGGAGCAGCGTGAGAGCGTCTCCGGTGGGGGTGATCACCGCGGCACCGATGACCACCAGGAGCAGTGCCCAGCGCCGCCAGGAGGCGAGCTGGTCCGAGTTGAGCAGGCCGGCCGCCGCTGCTGCGAAGAGGAACACCGGATAGAGGAAGGCGAGCCCGAAAGCGAGAAGGAAGCGGAGGGTGAACGAGTAGTACTCCCCGATGAGGAGATCGTTCTCGACTTCGGGGAAGATCCCAAGTAGAAACTCGAGACCTCTGGGGAGGACCCAGTAGCCGAAGAGGACCCCACCCACGAAGAGGACGACCAGGGCGCCGACGACGGGAATCGCCCAGCGGCGCTCCCGGTTGGTCAGCGCCGGATTGATGAACGCCCACAGCTGGTAGAGCACCACCGGACTGGCGAGGATGAACCCGCCGAAGAGGGCGATTCTCATCAGCACCCCCCACTCCTCACCGACCGCGAGTGCCTGGAGGGTGTTCCCTTGGACCGCTTCATTGAAGGGAGTCTCCAATACTTCCCGAAGCCTGTCGCTGAAGAGCAACGACACGATGGCGCCAGCGACGATCGCGATGAACGCTTTGACCAGACGCCAGCGCAGCTCGTCGAGATGAGAGAGGATGGATTGTGGCCGGTCTTCGCTCACTCTCCGGCCTCGTCCTCCGACGAAGGACCTTCGATCCGCTCCAGGTCGGCCATGGCATCCTCCGGGGTGGGTCCCGACACCGGTTTGGGGCCCTTCCACTCGTAGTTCCGGGGGTCGGAGGACTTCACTTCGCGCCGCAGTTCGTCGAGTTCGTCTTTGACCGACTTGAGGTCGGAGACCTCGGCTTCGAGCCCCTGGGTGATCTCCCGGGCTGCCGAGCGCAGCTCAGAGGTCCATCTGCCCAGCTTCCGCGCCAGCTCGGGCAGACGGGTGGGCCCCAGCACGATCAGAGCCAGGAGCAGGATGATGATGATCTCGCCGCCTTGGAGCATCGGTTTGGATGCTAAAGGGTCGGGGACCGGTAAATGGAGAAGGTGACGATCCCCACATCGTCACCTTCTCACTCGACGGGCGGGCCCGTCGCTTCCGGCGGGAGGAAGACTCAGCCGGCCAGCAATCGGAGCGGATCCGGCTCCGATTCGAGGGCGGCTGCGAAAACCTCGATCTCCCGCTCGGTGATTGGGTCCGGATTGATGACCTCGAAGTGCACTCCGGTGGCGAGCAGCACGCTGACGACACGCGAGTTGGCCGGTCGCCGCTGGCGGATGGTGCAGCTTGGGCACTTGAAGTGGTAATCCCCCTCCCGGCCCCCCGGACGAAGCTCCAGCGAGACGTCGTCTGGGGTCAGGTGTATGTCACCACACCGGGAGCATGTCGTCTTGATCGTGGTCATCTCTGGTCTCCGGTCTCCCATTCGTAAGGAGGTGATCGGCAGAAACGCCGGAAATCTGTAGCCCCTCTGTTAGGTCGCTGGACCCCTATGCCCTCTCTGGCTGGGCATATGGGGCCTCGAGACGGCGAGAGAGGGAAAAATCCTCTTCAGGAGCGGGGATATGTGGCGAGCAGACGCTCTCCGAGCTCCCTGGTTCGGGCAGCCACCTCGGGGCCCTCGACCAGCCTGGCATCGGCTCCGAGACGAAGGAGGAGACGCGCCGGGACTTCGGCATCCGGTGAATGGAAGCGGATCCTGGTCGACCGGCTGCTCTCCCTGATCACCTCGACCGGGTAGTAGTCGAGGACCCATCTCGCCGTCGGCTTCAGGTCGATGACGCAGCTCACATCTTCCGGCGAAGGGGTATAGCCGACCCGCGGCTCCGGGACGTCCTCGGGCGGCGTGAAGGCTTCGTCCAGGGTCTCGAGATCCCTGATTCGGTCGATGCGAAAGGTGCGCTGGTCGTCGACCATGCGGCATCGGCCCGTGACGTACCAGCGCCCAAGGGTGGTGAACACCGCCCAAGGCTCGATCTCCCGGGTGGTCGTCTCCTCCCGCCCAACGGATCGGTAGGTGATCCTCACCACCCTGTGCTCCGAGGCGGCGTCCCGTAGGGCGCCGGAAAGCTCCGAGCCCGCTCCCACACTCACGCTCAGCGTCTGTTCGGCGTCGGGAACCACCACCCCGGACAGCTTCTTCACCGCGGCGGAGAGCGCCGGGCTGGCCACACCCATCTCCAGGGCCGCCATGCCCGCGGCGAGAAGCCCGAGGGTCTCGGTCGGGGTGAGCCGGGGCGCCCGCGTGAAGTACTCGGCTGCGTCGATGACCACCTCGTCCTCGTCGATGTAAGCCTCCATGAGGTCACCCGGCCCATAACCGGGGAGTCCGCAGACAAAGACCGTGTCGAGGTCTCGGGCCAGCTGCGCCTCGGTGTAGTCGAAGCGCTCGAGAACCTCTTGGAGGTCGGCGCCATGACGCTCGAGCACGTACGGGATGAGAGCGAGGATCCTGGACAGCCGATCCACCGTTCGGGCACTCGTCATGGCAGGCCTTCGATTGCTGCGGTCACCCTGGCTCGTATCTCGGCGCGGATCTCGGGAGGGGACACGACTTCGGCCTGCTCCCCGAAGCTGAGCACCCATCCGACGAAGGCATCGTGGTTTGCTGCCGGGACCCTCGCGACGAGGCCTCCGTTGGGATCGGGGAGCCCCAGGGTGCGCGCTGCCCACCAGGCCACCTCGGGTCCGAAACGCACCTCGGCTTCGATCAGCTGGTCCTGGCCGGCCTCCCAGGGCTGGGTGTCCACCGCCTTGCGCACATCGAACCCACGCGGCTTCTCGAAGACCCCTGAGTCGCTGCCGACTCTGAGGCCCTTGATGCGGTCGACCCTGAAGACCCGCTCCCCCTCGTCTCCCATGCCCACCAGGTACCAGTGGCCCCGGCGATGGGCAAGGCCGTAGGGATGGAGGGATCGGGACCGGCCCCGGTACTCGAAGGTGATGCTGCGACGGTCGGTTACCGCCCCGAAGAGCGCTCCGAGCACCTCGGTGCCGGCTCCGAGATCGGCGCCCAGCGGCTCGAGTCCGACGCCTCTCTCCACCCCCCCGAGCTTGAGGAGCGCCTCCACCCCGGATGGGGAGCCCCCCAGGCGGACCATACGGGCCGCCACGGAGAGGGCAACTCTCTCCTCGCTGCTCAGGCCCGGGTCAGGAAGGGCGTACTCGCCGGGGTCCACCGTGTAACCGAAGTCGACTTCCCATGCGTCGAGCGCCTCCATCTTGAGCGGCACACCGACACGACGCAGCAGGTCTTTGTCTCTCTCGAACATGCGGTGAAATGCCTCGTCCGACTGGTCCCCGTAGCCGAGGACGGTGCGGCGGATCTCCTCGGCTGTGACCGGGCGCGGTGTCTCCAGAAGGAAGATGAGCAGATTGAGGACTCGTTCCACCACGCTCTGCATGGTCAGCCTTTCACAGACTGTCGATGAGCTTCTCTACACGCTCGTCGTGCGCCTTGAAAGGGTCCTTGCACATCACGGTGCGCTGGGCCTGGTCGTTGAGCTTGAGATGGACCCAGTCGACGGTGAAGTCCCGCTTGCGGGCCTTGGCGGCCTTGATGAAGGCTCCCCGCAGTCGGGCTCGGGTGGTCTGGGGCGGCCTCATCACCGCCTCCGCGATCTTCTCGTCGCTGACCACCCGATCGGCGAGGCCTCTTTGCTCGAGGAGGTAATACAGGCCACGGGTGCGGTCGACGTCGTGATAGGAGAGGTCCATCATCGACATCCTGGGGTCGGACATGGCCAGACCCCGTGTGGCGCCGTAACGCTCGAGGAGCTGGTGTTTCATCACCCAGTCGACCTCGCGGTTCAGTGTCATCGGATCCTTCTCCAGTCCGGTGAGGAGATGCTCCCACCTGTCCACAGCCCTCTGGACCTCGGCGGGGAACCCTGGGCTGCGCGAGAACCGCATCGCCCGGTCGAGGTACTCCCACTGAATGTCCAGGGCGCTGAGCTCGCGACCGTTCGCCAGCTTGATCTTGCGGGTGCAGGTCACGTCGTGGGAGATCTCCCGTATCGCCCTGATCGGGTTCTCCAGGCTGAGGTCCCGGAACACGATGTCGCGTTCGATCATCTGCAGCAGGGCCACCATGGTCCCCACCTTCACATAGGACGCGTACTCGCTCATGTTGGAATCGCCGGCGATGACATGCAGCCGCCGGTAGCGCTCGGCGTCGGCGTGCGGCTCGTCCCTGGTGTTGATTATGGGGCGGGACCTCGTTGTGGCCGACGAAACCCCTTCCCAGATGTGATCGGCCCGCTGGGCTATGGAGAAGGCGGTTCCCCTGGGGGTCTGGGTGAGTTTGCCCGCCCCGAGGAAGATCT
>CAZAHX010000020.1:0-14822 GCA_964485005.1 uncultured Acidimicrobiaceae bacterium
TTCCAGCCGGTCACCGAGCCCTACGGGGATATCGCCCTCACGGTCCGCCGCTAGAGGGTTCTGTGTCAATTTATCCGGGCCAGAGCCGTGGAAATCGACACAGATAGAAATTGTCGGGGTGGCGCGGCATGGTGCGGGTATGGGGAGAGCAGGCAGACGGATACTCGATGTCGCCGCGGGCCAGAGGTTCTTGGTAACTCGTGACGAGGTCCTCGAATTGGGAGGGTCCGACGACCTGATCAGGCACCGGCTGGCCGCTGGTACTTGGATCCAGGTCCACCCAGGGGTCTATCAGGTGGACTGCCGACCCCTGGATTGGGAATCCCGACTGCTCGCTGCGGTCTTCGCCGCCGGGCCCGATGCGCTGGCATCACACCGGTCCGCCCTGAGTCTTTGGGGGCTTGACGGCATTCGGAATGCTCCCGTGGAGATAACCATGGGCTTTGGCAATCTCGCGATTCCCCACTCGGTCATCGTTCACCGCACCCGCCGCGAGCGCGAGCGCCGCCTGGTGAGGGAAATCCCGGTCACCACAGTCGAGAGGACCCTCCTCGACTGCTCGGCACAGCTATCCAGCCTGGTTATAGGCAAAGCACTCGACTCGGCGATCCGCAAGAAACTGACCACGGTCGACGCCGTATATGACCTCCTGGTGGAGAAGGGTGGCCGGGGAGTGAGGGGAACCAAACGGCTCCGTTGGGTCATCCAGGAGCGTCTCCATGACACCGCCACCGGAAGCGGATCCGAATTCGAGCTGCTCTATCACATGCGGATGGCATTTCTGCCTAGACCCGAGGTGCAATACTCGCTCTTTCCGGCCAATGGTCGACGGGTGCCCGACTTCTACTGGCCAGAGAAGAAGAAGGCGGTCGAGGTCGACGGCGTCGACGCGCACTCATCAGCGGACAAACTCGATGATGACTTGAAGCGTCAGAACGAGCTGATGGACCTCGGGATCGAGCTACGCCGCTTCAGTGCACGAGAGGTTCGTCGCAATCCAAAGGGTGTCGTCACCCAGATCCGCCAGTTTCTGGAAGGCTGACCACTTCTGTGTCAATTTGCCCGGGTTATAGCCGTGAGAATCGACACAGAACTCACCGCCGCCCCTCGAGGATGCGGAGGAAGGAGCGGGTGTGGAGCTCGTCGGGGGTGAGGCCGGTTCGGGAGGTGGCCTCTTCGGGGGTGATGGCACCGCAGGCCAGGGCGCGGAGGAAAAAGTTGAGGAGACCCTGTCCGGTGGCCGCATCGTCGAAGACCTCCCCGACCAGGATCGCCTTGGCCGCCGCCTCGACGAAGTTGCTCAACCGTTCGCCGGCCTTGTCCAAACCTTCGAGGAAGAAGGCGTAGACGGCGGCATATCTGGTGACCAGTTGGGCCGGGTGAAGATCCCAGCCCTGGTAGTAGGCGTGGGACAGGGAGTGCCGGATGTGGTCGTAGTGGAGACGCATCGCCCGGTGCACCGCATCCGGGTCCTCCCCGACCGGCATCACGTTGGTGGCTCCGTCCGACAGCCAGACCCCGGTCCCGGCGAGACCGACCTGTAGGGCGTGGCGGGCGAAGTCGCACGCCGGATGGTCCATCGTCTGATGGGCAGCGGTGATGTTGAGCGATGCGGTGTAGTCGTAGGTTCCGAAGTGAGCGCCACGCACCCGGCCCGCCCCGGCTTCGACCCATGCTCGGGCGCCCACCGTGCCGTCCCGGGCGACGACGGTCTGCGGGGTCTCGATCATCAGCTCGATGGCAATGGGCCCAACTCCGAGCGTCGTCTCCAGCTCTCCGAGAGCCTCGGCCATCACCGTCACCTGCTCGGCATCCTGGATCTTGGGGAGGGTGACCGCGAAATCATTCGGAAGGGAACCCGCTCCCTGGGCGACGGTGGTGACGAAGAGATCGAGGGTCCGCAGCGCTCGGCGGTGAAGCTCTCCGGACAAGGACTTCACCCTGATCCCGATGAAGGGTGGGAGGCTGCCGTCTTCCATCCCGGTCACGACCTCAGAGGCGGCGGAGCGAGCGTGGCCGTCCTCCTCGTCGTCCGGGCGGTTCCCGTAGCCATCCTCGAAGTCGATGCGGAAGTCCTCGACGGGCTCGGTGCGCAGCTTGTCCGTCACTGCCTGATGCACCCTCTCGGCGAGACCCGTCTCCATCCCGAGGATCCCGGCGAGGTCCTCCGCCCCGGGCACCCACCGCTCGGCGAAACTCCGGGCCAGATCGCCGAGTCTTGCGGCGGTGCCCGCGGAGAACAGGTGGGCCCCCCCGTACACGGTGTGGACCGGTTGGCGCTCCGGGCCGTCTCCGGGGAACTCCTCGGCGATGCGAGCGGAGACGCCACCGAGCCGCCGTCCCCAATCTTCCAGGTTCTCGCTGGTGAAAGTCATGGCCGTTTGACTCTATGACCACCGGTAGGTTGACGGCGATGGGGACGCTTCTGATACGAAATGCCACGGTCCTCGTCACCATGGACGGCGCCGAGATCCGAGATGGCGGTGTCTTCGCCCGTGACGGGTGGATCGAGAACGTCGGGCGCACCGAAGACCTCCCCGCAACCGCGGACGAGATCGTCGACCTGGACGATCACGTGGTCCTCCCCGGTTTGGTCAACACCCACCACCATCTGTACCAGACCTTGACCAGGGCCTTTCCTCGAGCCCAGGACTCCGGGCTGTTCGACTGGCTGCGCACCCTCTACCCGGTGTGGGCCCGGATGACCCCCGATCACGTCCGGGTGGCGACCCGGCTCGGTCTGGTGGAGCTGGCCCTGAGCGGCGCCACCACCGTTTTCGACCACCAGTACCTCTGGCCGAACGGCTCTTCCATCGACGACCAGTTCGAAGGTGCCGAAGGGCTCAATCTCAGGGTCCATCTCTCCAGGGGCTCGATGAGTCTCGGGGAAGCAGAGGGCGGTCTGCCTCCCGACTCCGTGGTCGAGGACGAAGGGGAGATCCTGACCGACTCGGAGCAGGCGGTCCGCCATCACCACGATCCAGAGAGAGGATCGAGACGCCGGGTGGTGCTTGCCCCCTGCTCTCCGTTCACCGTCACCGGTGGCCTGATGAGGGAGACCGCCGCCATGGGGAGAGACCTCGGAGTGCGGCTGCACACACATCTCGCCGAGACCGCCGACGAGGAGCAGTTTTGTCTGGAGAGATTTGGGATGAGACCGGTTGAGTACATGGAGTCACTGGCGTGGGCCGGCCCCGATGTCTGGTACGCCCATGCGGTTCATGTGGCAGACCACGAGGTGGAGCGGATGGGAGAGGCCGGCACCGGCGTGGCCCATTGCCCCACGTCGAACATGCGGCTGGCCTCGGGTCTCGCCCCGGTGCGCCGCTATCTGGAGTCCGGAGTCCCGGTCGGGCTGGGCGTGGACGGCTCGGCGTCGAACGACTCCTCGGCGATGCTCGCCGAGGCGCGTCAGGCTCTGTTGCTCAACCGGATCGCCGTCTCCCCCGGGATGGGGGAAGGCCCCCAGCTGACCGCCCGCGGAGCGCTCGAGCTGGCCACGATCGGAGGGGCGCGAGTTCTCGGCAGGGATGACATCGGAGTACTCGCCCCCGGACGCGCTGCCGACCTGATCGCCCTCGACCTGAACCGCATCGAGTTCGCCGGGGCCCTCCACGACCCGGTGGCTGCGGTGGTCCTTTGCGGCCCGGGGCGCGTCGACCACTCCTGGGTGGGAGGGCAGTCCCTGGTGAGAGAAGGTGCGATGGTGGACGTGGATGTGGAGGCACTGATCGACCGTCACAACCGATTGGCTCGCGGCCTCGGCGATTAGCGTCCCGGCGGTGGACATCCATCACCCCCGCACGCTCCACGACGCGCTTCGCCACCGAGCGGAGGGCGCCGTTCCTCTCGCCGGTGGCACCGACCTGATGGTCGAGGTCAACTTGGGCCAAACCCGCCCGGAGACCGTGGTGGCCCTGCGTCGTGTCGCCGAGCTCCAGGATTGGGAGGGCCCGCGCATCGGCGCCGGGGTCACCTGGCGGCGGATCGAACGCGAAGGGCCGAAAGCCCTCGCCGAGGCGGCGCGCACGGTGGGCTCCCCTCAGATCAGGAATGCAGCCACCATCGGCGGGAACCTGGCCACCGCCAGCCCTGCAGGCGATGGACACCCTTTCCTCGCTGCCACCGACTCCAGCATCGAGGTGGCCTCGATGCGCGGCTCCCGTCTCATCCCGTGGGATGGGTTCTTCACCGGGGTCAAGAAGACCGCGCTCGAGGACGACGAACTGGTCGTCGCGGTGCGTCTCCCCGACCGGCTTCCACCTCGTCAGGCGTTCGCCAAGATCGGGGTGCGCAACGCGATGGTCATTGCCACGGTGTGCTGTGTCGTTACCCGCGACGACGACGGGACCACCACAGTCGCCCTGGGGTCGGTGGCCCCGACCGTGGTCAGGGCGAGGCGAGCCGAGGAGATGATCTCCAGCGAGCCGGAACCTTCCCCGGCGGCACTCGACCGGTTCCAGCGCTTGGTCGAAGAGGAGGTCAGCCCGATCACCGACCATCGCTCCACCGAGCGCTACCGGCGTCACGCCGCTGGGGTGCTGGCCCGCCGTCTCCTGGAGAGGTGTCTGCGATGATCGTCTCCTTCACCCTCAACCAGACTCCGGTCACCGGGCGGGTACAACACCCGTCGAGCCTGCTCGACCTGCTCCGTGACGAGCTGGGTGCCTTTGGGTCGAAAGGCGCTTGTGACCAGGGGGAATGTGGTTCTTGCTCGGTCCTGCTCGATGGGATATTGGTCTGCTCCTGTCTGGTCATGGCTGCAGACGTCGAGGGCTCGGATGTGGTGACCGTGGAAGGCCTCACTCCCGAAGAGGGTCTGTCGGCTGTTCAGGAGGCGTTGCATCGTGCCGGAGCAGTCCAATGCGGGTTCTGCACGCCGGGCATAGTCGTTGCAGCGACCGAGCTCTTCAAGGCCAATCCGTCGCCCACCGGCGGGGAGATCAAGGAGGCGTTGGCCGGCAACATCTGCCGCTGCACCGGGTACGGGTCGATAGTTCGAGCGCTCGAGACGCTCTCCGAGGAGCGATCGTGACCACGACTAGGACGGTGGGAAGGATCAAGGTGAGCGGAGGGGTGGGGGAGTCACCGCTGCGCCCCGACGGCGCACCCAAATTGCGCGGTGAATTCGAGTACGCCTCGGATCTATGGGCAGAGGGAATGTTATGGGGGGCGACGACACGAAGCCCCCACGCCCATGCCCGGATCCTCGCCGTCGATGTCGCCCCGGCTCTCGCCATCGGCGGGGTTCATGCCGTGCTCACGGCCGATGACGTCCCGGGTCGGCCTGTGTTCGGGCTGGAGCACCCGGATCAACCGGTGCTCGGTTCGGACGTGGTCAGGTACTGGGGTGAGCCGGTGGCCATAGTGGCGGCCGAGGACGAGGACACCGCACGACGCGCCGCCGCGGCGGTGATCGTCGAGTACGAGGAGTTGGAGTCGTTGACCGATCCTGAGGAGGCAGACGCAGCCGAGTCTGTGTTCCGGCGGATGCGGGTGCGACGCGGGGACCAGACCGCGGGTGGGTCGGTGGTCATCGAGGGCATCTACGAGGTGGGGATGCAGGACCAGGCCCCGCTGGGCACCGAAGCCGGTCTCGCGGTGCCCGACGGGCAAGGAGGCGTCGACCTCTACGCCACAAGCCAGTTCGTCCATGTCGACCACGAGCAGGTGGTGGCCAGCCTCGGTCTGCGCGAGGATCAGGTGAGGGCGCACCCGGCGGGCATCGGCGGCGCCTTCGGGGCCAGAGAGGACGTGAATCTCCACATCCATCTCTGCATGCTCGCCTTGCACACGGGCCAGCCGGTGAAGATGGTCTACCGGCGGTCGGAGTCGTTCACCGGCCACGTCCATCGCCATCCGGCGCGGTTGTGGTACCGGCACGAGGCCGACGCCGAGGGCCGCCTGGTCAGGGTGGAGGCCAGGGTCCTGATCGACGGCGGCGCATATGCCTCCACGACGGCCGCGGTGCTCGCCAACGCCTGTTACTTCGCGGTGGGCCCCTACCGCTGTGAGTGCGTGTCGGTGGAAGGAGCCGGCGTTCGGACCAACAACCCACCCTGTGGAGCCATGCGCGGCTTTGGGGCGGTGCAGGTCTGCTTTGCCTACGAGAGCCAGATGGACCTTCTCGCAGCCGAGCTGGGTCTCGATCCTCTGGAGCTGCGCAGACGCAACGCCCTGGCCACCGGGGACCGGATGCCGACTACGGGCCAGCTCATCGAGACCCCCATGCCGGTCGTCGAGGTGATCGACTCCCTGCTCTCCATGCCCATGCCCGACGTCGGCGACGGGGCGGGCCTTCCCGGAGGGAGTGGGCTGACCACCGAGCCCGATCAGGTGACCCGGGGCGTGGGTTATGCCCTCGGCATAAAGAACCTGGGCTTCTCGGAAGGCTTCGACGACTACGCACAGGCCCGGGTGTTGCTCACCCCCGAGGGCGCGGTCGTGGAGACGGCAGCCATCGAGGTGGGCCAGGGCCTGGTGACCGTGCTCGCCCAAATCGCCAGATCGGCCCTTGGGGTGAGCGCGGCGCAGGTGAGGCATGTCGACACGTCGAAGATCGGGTCTGCCGGCTCGACCTCCGCCTCACGGCAGACCCAGATCTCCGGAGGCGCCACCTTCGAGGCGGCTACGAGGCTGCGGGAGAGGATCCTCGACCGATATCGGGGGGATGATCTCGACGACGACGGGGTGCACCGGTCGGGCCGGCTGGTCGCCCCCATGTCCCAGCTGGCCGGGGAGGGTTGGGAGGAGACCATCACCTTCCGTCACCCCGCGACCACCGAGCCCGACGAGGACGGGCAGGGGTCGCCCCATGCCGATTTCGCGGTCGCCGGGCACCGGGCGGTGGTCGATGTCGACCCCGAGCTCGGGCTGGTGAGGGTGGTGCGCATCGACACCGCCCAGGACGTGGGCAAGGCGCTCAACCCCGAGTCGGTGCGGGGTCAGATCGAAGGGGGGATCATGCAGGGAGTGGGTCTCGCCGTCATGGAGGAGTTGATCATCGAGGACGGTCTCATCAAAAACCCGAACTTCACCGACTATCTCCTCCCCACGATTCTCGACGCCCCCGAGGTCGAGGCACTCCTCCTGGAACAGGAGGGCTCTTGGGGGCCCTTCGGCGCCAAGGGCGTCGGGGAGCCGCCCACCATCTCGTCAACGGCGGCGGTCGTGGCGGCGATCAGAGACGCCACCGGAAAAAGCCTGAACCGGGTGCCGGTACGGCCTGAGGACATCGCCCTGTGACCGTCGCAGAATTCGTGCGGAAGCTGCCGAAGTGCGAGTTGCACATCCACATCGAGGGCACTCTGGAGCCGGAGCTGATGTTCGCTCTCGCCGAGCGTAACGGGCTGAGCGTCCCGTTCGAGAGCGTCGATGCGGTGCGATCGGCCTACCGGTTCGGCGATCTCCAGTCGTTCCTCGACATCTACTACGAGGGAGCGGGGGTCCTTCAGACTCCCCACGACTTCTACGACTTGATGACCGCCTACCTCGACCGTGCCGTGGCCGACGGGGTGCGTCATGCCGAGATCTTCTTCGACCCCCAGACTCACACGAGACGCGGGGTGGGCTTCGAGGTGTTCATGGAGGGTCTGCGTGCGGCGATTGCCGATGCGGAGAACAGCGGTGAGATCACTGCCGATCTCATCATGTGCTTCGTCAGACATCTCAGCGGGGAGGAGGCCCTGGTCACGCTGGGCGAGGCAGAGCCTCATCTGGAGGGGGTCATTGGCGTGGGTCTCGACTCGTCCGAGGTCGGCAACCCGCCGGAGCCCTTCGAGGCTGCCTACGCGAGGGCCCGGGAGCTGGGGCTCCACGCCGTTGCTCATGCCGGCGAGGAGGGGCCTCCCGAATATGTCCGCGCCGCCCTCGACGTGCTCGGAGCGGAGCGGATCGACCACGGCGTGCGCAGTCTGGAGGACGAGTCGCTCGTGTCCCGGCTGGTGGCGGAGCAGGTCCCACTCACGGTGTGTCCCCTCTCCAACGTCGCTCTGCGGGTCGTGAACACCCTGGATGAGCATCCCCTACCCGAGATGATGGCCCGTGGCCTCCTCGTCAGCGTCAACTCTGACGACCCTTCGTACTTCGGAGGCTATGTCGGCGAGAACTACCGGCGAGTCCACGAGAGCCTGGGCATCGATGGCGCGGGTCTGGTCGACCTGGCTCGCAACTCGATCGTCAGCTCGTTCCTGGACGAGAGTCGGAAGTCCGAGTTGACCGAGGAGCTCTATGTGTCAGCGGGGGACCAGGGCGAGCTGGCGTGACTGTGCCACCAGGGTCCCGTCCTCGTCCCACATCTCCCCGTCCTCCTCGAGATAACCCCCGGTGACGAAGCGCGTCCTGAACTGACAGCGCAGCCAGGTTCGCGGGCCCGGATCGCGGACATAGGTGGTCATCTCCACCGTGGGGGTCCACTTGAGGGGGAGGTTGGTGTTGAACACCGCTGGTGGGAAGGCATCGGCGGCGAGGACGATGGCGAAGGGGTCGATCGGCTCGTCGTCGAGAAGGCCGAACCATCCCCGTATCCGCGCGATCCCTGTCCGCTCCCCGCGGAGTGCGGTGGCGTCCTCCGGGTGGATCAAGACCTTCACCTTGTCCATGAAGGGAGGGGGCAGCGGCCCGGTGCCAGAAGGCAAGGCGCGGACGCAACTTTCGGGAGGGGGCAGGTCGGGCGCAGATGAATGGACGATCATGGCCTCCGGGACCGGGCGCGTCGGCTCGGCGAAGGAGGCCGTGGCCGCCATCAGAGGGCGCTCGCCTCGCATCACCGATGTCACCGTGGAGAAGGTGCCTCCGGTCTTGATCGAGGCGACCACGATCTCGACTGGCCCCGGGATTCCCGGGTTCATGAAATGGGCACTGATGGAGGTCAAGTGACGCCCCCGGGCCCGCTCCGCCATGGCCTTGGCGGCGATGGCCATCAGGTAGCCGCCATTGGCGATGCCGAAGATATCCCATCCCGGGTGGACCCGGCCGATCCAGGTTCCCTCCTTCCCGGCCACCACGCTCGTCGCTCCCGCGAAGCTCAAACCAGTTCGACTCCTCTGCCGCTGTCTATCTCTCCCAGCCTCATCGGCTCGTGGGCGGTCACGGTTGACAAGACCTCGTCCAGCCCGTGGCGATCTACCACGAGGCAGAACCCGATGCCCATGTTGAACACGCGGTACATCTCCTCTTCGGAAACAACCGCCGAAGCGACCAGGTCGAAGACAGGCGGTGGTCGCCAGGAGCGTTTCTCGACGACGACGCCATGCTCGGTGCCGAGAGCGCGGGCCAGATTGGCGGCGATCCCACCCCCCGTGACGTGGGCAGCGGAGTGAACTGCACCGGTGGCGACCGCATCCAGCACGGCGGGCGTGTAGATGACCGAAGGTTCCAGCAGCTGGTTGGCGTGGTCCATAGCCGAGTCACCGAGAGCCGATCTGACCAGGGAGAAACCATTGGATCGGAGATTGGGGGAGCGAAGCCCGACGACGACGTCCCCCCGCTCCACGCGGTGGGGGCCCAATTCCGCGCCTTTCTCCACCACTCCCATCACCGCTCCGGCGAGATCGACGGCGTCGGGGGGCATGACACCGGGGTGCTCTGCGGTCTCCCCTCCCAGCAACGGGCACCCGCCGAGGCGACATCCTTCCGCGATCGAGGCGACGATCGCCGAGTCCCGCTCCGGCTGAAGGGCGCCTACGGCGAGATAGTCGACCAACCCCAGCGGGCGTGCCCCCACCGCGGCCAAGTCGTCGACGCACATGGCCACCAGGTCGCGGCCCACTCCGCCCCAGATCCCGGCGCGACGCGCCAATTCCAGCTTCGTGCCCACACCGTCGGTCGACATCATCAATACCGGGCGCCGCATACCTGCAGGGATCTCGACACCGGCGGCGAATCCGCCAAATCCGCCGATCACCTCAGAGCCCCAGGTGCCGACCACCGCCTCGGCGATGCCTCTCACATGCCGGTCGCCTGCCTCGAGATCTACCCCGGCTTCCCGGTACGAGGTCACGTCAGGACCGTTCGAGCTGGTACTTGTCGCCGGTCTCGGGGACCTCGGTGGGGTACTCGCCGGAGAGACATGCGGTGCAGAAGCCTGCGTCGGAGACCCCGGTCGCCTCCAGCAGGCCCTCTAGGGACAGATACCCCAGGGAGTCGGCACCGAGATGGTCCTGGATCTCGTTCACATCCAGACGAGCCGCGATCAGCGTCGATCGGTCCGAGGTGTCCATCCCGTAGTAGCAAGGCCAGCGGTAGGGCGGGGAGGAGACTCTGAGGTGGACCTCACTGGCACCGGCCTGACGCACCACGGCCACCAACTGGCGGGTGGTGGACCCCCGGACGATGGAGTCGTCGACCAGTATCACCCGTTTCCCCTGGAGGTTCTCGGGGATGGGGTTGAGCTTGAGCCGGATCCCCTGGTCGCGCAGACCCTGGGTGGGCTCGATGAAGGTCCGGCCGACATAACGATTCTTGACCAGGCCGTCGGCATAGGGGATCCCGCTGGCATCCGCGAAGCCCTGAGCCGCGGGGATGCCGGACTCGGGGACGGGCACCACGACGTCGGCATCCGCCGGGTGCTCCTCGGAGAGGATGCGCCCCATCTTGCGGCGAGCGGCATGGATCCCCATCCCGTACATGCGGCTGTCGGGGCGGGCGAAGTAGACGAACTCGAAAAGACACAGCCCCGGTTGGGTCTTCGGGAACGGGTTGTGGCTGCGCAGCCCCCCGGCGTCGATCACGACCATCTCACCCGGGGCCACCTCCCTGACGAATTTGGCCCCGACCAGGTCGAGCGCGGCCGACTCCGACGAGATCGCCCACCCTCCGTCGGGCAGCGAGCCCAGACAGAGTGGGCGGAAGCCGTTCGGGTCGCGCAAGCCGACGATCCGGCCCTGGTCCATGATGACCAGGGAGAAGGCACCCTTCCAGGTCGGGGCCACCTTCATGATCGCCATCTCCAGGCCACGGGCATCCGAGCGCTCGTCGTCTATCGCCCTGCTCAGCCCCTCGGCCATCAGGTCCGAGTCGGTGGTGGCCGTGGACACCCCGAGCATCTCGGCGAGCTCGGCGGTGTTGGTCAGGTTCCCGTTGTGCCCCAGGGCGACGCTGGTGTTTCCCACCTGGCGATGCGCAGGCTGGGCGTTGGCCCAGCTATTGGAGCCGGTCGTTGAATAGCGGGTGTGGCCTATACCGAGGTGGCCGTCGAGCCCGGCGAGAGCCGGCTCGTCGAAGACTTGGGCCACCAGCCCCAGGTCCTTGTAGACCGTGACGGTCTCCCCATCGGAGGTGGCGATCCCTGCCGACTCCTGGCCCCGATGCTGCAGTGCGAAGAGCCCGAAGTAGATGAGATGGGACACCCGCTGGGTGGTGGAGTAGGCGGCGAAGACGCCACAGGCTTCGCCCGGGCCTTCGACACTGGCGATGTAGGCCTCCTCGGGCACGATGTCATCGTAGGTCTCTCCGGCTGCTGTCACCGCCTCCCTCCGCTGAAGATGTCCCGATAGACGGAGGCCAGCTCGAGATAGTGCTCGACTCCCTCGTCGGCGTGTTTGATCTCGGTCTCGGTGAGCTCCCGGACCGGCCTGGCGGGCACACCCATGGCCAGGGTCCACGGAGGGACCTCTTTGCCCTCGGCGAGCACCGACCCGGCCGCCAGCCAGGCCCCCTCCCCCACCGCGGAGCCGTTGAGGGCTCTGGCGCCGATCCCGATCAGGGCCCGGTCCGCGATCGAGGCGCCGTGGACTACCGCGGAGTGTCCGATGGTCACCCGCTCCCCGACCAGACACGGGATTCCCTCGTCGCAGTGCAGCACCGCATTGTCCTGGACGTTGGTCTCGGGGCCGATCTCGACTCGGTCCAGCTCGGCCCGTATCACCACACCGAACAGGATGAAGACCCTCTCGTCGATTCGCACGCGGCCGCGGATCTGGCTACCCGGGGCGAGTAACGCCGTCGCCGCGATCTCGGGGGTGGGAATGTGCGGTGGTCTCAACCGGCCAGGGCTTCGTGGAGTGAGGCGATGCGATCCCTGACCACGTCGGCCTCGGCCCAACCCCTGGCCAGAAGGGCCAGCCGGCCGTCGACCAGCTCGCCGACGAGCGTGGGGAATCCAGAGATGCCCCAATTGCGGGAGCGAGCGAAGTCCTCCCAGGCCAGCTCCCTGGCGTCGTCGTCCACTAGAGAGTCTGCGAACTTGCCTCGATCGAGGTCGAAACCCGAAGCGAGGTCGGCGAGAACCGAGAAGTCGGTGACGTCACGACCCTCGGCATAGAAGGCCCGCTGCACTGTTGTGAAGTAGTCCAGGGTGAGTGGCGCCCGCAGCTGGCGGAACCGGGTCACTGCGATGGCGGCCGGCTCGGTGTCGTAGACCCAGCCGTCACGCCGGTCGAGGAATGCGCTGTCGAAGGGCTGGCCGGTTCGCTCTGCTACTTCCATCCAGTGCCGGCGGAGAGACCCGGCGAAGCCATCGTTGAGCTCCTGAGCCAGGGGACCGGGGCGGAGCCCGCCCACCACCACCTCGATCGGATGGTCATGGGAGAGGCTCTCGATCTCCGGAGCGAAGCCCCAACACCACGAGCACATGGGGTCACCGACGTAGATCAACTTGGTCACGGGCGACGCCATGTCCCACACCTTATGACCGTCCGCGAGTCGAGCCCACCGAGCGAGGAGCCGATCATGGCGCCGTGAATCTCGCGGTGCCCTCGGCCAGGGAAGCCGGGGTGTCGACCGAGAACCAGCTCCTGCCGTCCTCGCCCCAGGTCTCCCAGACCTGGGGAGTGACCGCGGTGAAGGAGACCCGGTCGAGCAGACTTTGCACGGATCCTCCCGAGTTGGCCTCCTCCCGCGCCTCGGTGGCCACGGTCGAGGGGTACACGGCGCAAGTAACCTGTCGCGTGCCGCTGTGGTCGACCGGGACTACCGGGAGGTCCGACTCGACTTCCGCCAGCCTCCTGAGAGTGTCGGTGCGCGCAAAAGGCTGGTCCACCGCGACTACCAAGGCCCGACCCCGGCCCATCCTGGTCAGCGCAGTTGTGATTCCGGCGAGCGGCCCGGCGGCGCCCACCTCGTCGGGCCAGCATTCCCAACCATCCCGCTCCGGACCGAGGACCACGACCCTGTCGACCACGGGCGCCATTATCGACGCCATCCGCTCGAGGAGTGTCGAACCCGAGATCTCGACATCGGCCTTGTCTCCGCCCATGCGGCTTCCCCGGCCACCAGCGAGGATGCAGCCGAGCATCATGACCGGCTCAGGCCCCCAGGGATATTCCCAGGTCGCGTGTCGAGCTCACCCAAGGATGATCGAGCGGCACGTACTTGATCTTTCCCGCCACCTTCTTCAGCGGTACCGGCTCCGTCTCACCGTTTCGCGCTGCAACCAGGACGCCATGGATCCCTTCCGCGACGAAGTCGGTGGCTGCGGCCCCGAGTTGTGTGGCGAGTAGCCGATCGACGGGTGAGGGGGTCCCGCCCCTCTGCACGTGACCCAGAATCGTGACTCTCGACTCGAGACCGGTGAGTTCGGTGAGCCTGGAGGCGAGGTTGGCCGTGCCGCCGACCCTGGTGCGGTCCAGGTCCTTGAGCCGTTGACCCAGCGCCCGTTTGCGGTCTCCAGACTCCTCGCCGATCTCGGCGCGTAAGGCCTCTCTCCTGGCTGCGTCCTGACGGGAGATGGCCCCTTCGGCGACGGCCACGATGGAGAACGTGCTGCCACCCGCCTTCCTCCCGGCTATCGAGGCTGCAACCGTCTCGATGTCGTAGGGGATCTCCGGGATCAGGATCACATCGGCTCCGGCGGCGAGCCCGGCGCCCAGGGCCAGCCATCCCACCTTGTGACCCATGACCTCTACCACCATGATCCTGTGGTGGCTGTGGGCCGTGGAGTGGAGGCGGTCGATGGCCTCTGTGGCGATCCCCAGGGCGGTGTCGAAGCCAAAGGTGACATCGGTCCCGGCGACGTCGTTGTCGATGGTCTTGGGGAGGGTCAGAATGGGGACGCCGACCTCGGCCAGCTTCAGGGCGTTCTTGGCTGTGCCGTCCCCACCGAGGCAGATCACTGCCTCGAGCTCCATGTCCTCCACCACGGCGCGGATCCGGGCTCGCATGTCCTGTCTCTCACCGTCCCCGAGGTCCATTCTGTTCACTTTCACCCGGCTGGTGCCGAGGATCGTGCCCCCCCGGGTGAGGATCCCCGAGAGATCCTCCGAGTGGAGACGGACGAACCTCCGTTGGGCGAGGCCCAGGAACCCGTCGTGAAAGCCGACCACGTCCATCCCGTGGGCTCGTTGCGCCGACTTGCCCACCGCCCGGATCGCTGCGTTGAGGCCGGGGCTGTCACCTCCCGCGGTGAGCACTCCAATCGTCCTGGCCATGATTCGATGCTAGGTGGCGGTGGGGTCTGCCAACGCGCGGGGGATGGCGTGACTCCAGGCGTCTGCGGCGTCCGACAGGGCGACAGCTCGCCCATTGATGACGATGGTGCTTCCGCCCATCGTGCCGATGCGACGAGCGAGGTCGTCGGGGAGACCGGCCGACCCCCGCTCGGCGACCATGAGGAAACGGTGCGGATCCTCGCTGAAGGGATGGTCGATCTCGATGCTCGCCCCGATCCCGGAGGCGATGCAGATCTCGGCGAGGGCGACGGCAGTCCCGCCGTCTGAGACGTCGTGGAGCACCGGGGCGATGTGGGCCAGCTCCGCAGCGAGCCCGATGACCCGTCGGCCGGTTTCGGGGTCCGGTGCGGTGGGCATCCCACCGAGTTCCCCGACGAGACGCTGCACCGCCGAGCCGGCCAAGCCGGTCGTGGCCCTGGGGCCGATCTCCCAGAT
>CAZAHX010000021.1:0-14773 GCA_964485005.1 uncultured Acidimicrobiaceae bacterium
CGATCGGCCTTTGCAGCCTTCTCCTGGCCACCTTTGAAGGCGCTCATCCCACGGCTACCTTACGCGCCGCAGGATCGCGACGCCGGGGATCACCTACGTCGCAGTCATCACCCCCAGACTTGTGCACTTGCAGCCCGTAACGCGAGCGTCAATCGTGGGTCAAGAGCTTCCGGGATGGTCTCGCTGTTGCATGGCGTCGAGCGCGACGGTGCCCCCACCGAGACGACGCCCTCGAAGCCGACTCACACTGAGATCCAGTGGATACTCTCCAGACCGCAGACAGGGATGATCGTTGACAGCTCGAATCTGACAGCCACGCAGACACGGTCGACGGGATCGACACCTGCCGACACCACTCAGGTCGACATGCATCTGAAGCTACCCCGATGGTGTGACGGACAGGTCAAGTCCCACGTGCGCAGGGTCCAAGAGGCACAGCAACGCATCGGTGCCTTCGGTGGTGATGATCGACGCTTTCGTCGGGTCGGGTAGCGCTGAACTGCCGACTGTAAAGTCGGGCCGTCCAACGAGGAGCTCGGCCGAACAAGAACGTCGCAGAGCGCCGATACAACCAGTACGCTGTGGTACTGATAGCGGACGAACCATCTAGAGAGGGCTACCGTGTCGGTGCCGATCCTCTACAGCCTGAACACCGAGGCACGTACCCCAACCTGACAGGAGTGCTGTCGTGTACGGGACTACCTGCACACCCACTCGGTCGAGTTCGACGAGCGCAACATCCGCCACAGCGACGAAGCCAGAACCGAACTGGAGGAGCGCACCGGGTCCCTCGTAGTGCCGGTCCTGATGTTCCAAGGCGAGTCGGTGGTCGGGTTCGACCCCGAGGGGATCGACCGGATCATCGAAAGCTACCGCACAACGGTGCGGCCATGACGAAGCCTCCCGGCAACTCCCTGGAGGCGGATCAGCGCAGCCGGGTGATAGACCACGGCACCGATCCCCTCGAAGCGCTCGAATCACTTCTCCTGCGAACCCGCGCCGAGATCGACTACAACTCCGCCAAGGGTCAGGGCCCCTACCGGCTGGGCATGCACGACGGGCTCCGCTACGCCGAGGACGCCATCGTGGCGATCCTCGAGAGCCACGGCCGCCCGCCCGGCCACATCCACCGCGAAGCCGACACCTGAGAGGCGTCGCTACGTATCGAGAGGCGTCTCCTGGACGTGGAGCCATCGGACGCCGTTGGGTGCGTCCGGCGCCTCACCGAACACCACCCTGACCAGGTTGCCAATCCGTTTACCGTCCCGGATCTGCCACTCGTCGTACACCACCACCGTCACTCTCGAGCCCGAGTGGGCCAGCCGCAGGTTCTCGACCCATCTTCTCGTTGCAGGGTCCTTGCCTCGTTGGTCGCACAAGTAGTCGACGAGCTCGCTCGCGGTCAGCACCTGATCGGTGTCGGCGACGATCCGGAAGTCCTCGGCCAGGACGCCGCTGAGACGGTCCAGCTCCGACTCGTCGGCCGTGCCCCGAATCCACCTCTCGAGGAGCTCCTCGACCTCCATGACCTCACGTCCGCAAGCCTCGTAGGCCACGTCAGCTCTTGGCGACCATCGTGGTGGGAAACGCGTTGAGCTTCTCGCCGCCCTTCTCCGTGCAAAGGATCACGTCCTCGACCCGGACACCGACCTGACCGGGCCAGAAGACAGAGGGCTCGACCGTGAAGGTCATGCCCTCCTCAAGCGGCGTGTCGTCCTCTTCGGATATGTAGGGCAGCTCATGGACGTCGAGTCCGATGCAATGTCCGGTTCGATGCCGGAACCACTCCCCGTAGCCTGCGTCGACGATGACCTGGCGGGTGGCGTGGTGAACTGCCGATGCCAGTACGCCGGGCTTCGCCCTCTCTATCCCCGCCTCCTGAGCCGCCATCACGACCTCGTAGACCTGGCGGTACTCGTCGTCGGGCTCACCCACATGCACGGTCCGGCCGAAGTCGGAGCAGTAGCCCCGGTACACCGCCCCAAAGTCGAACGAGACGCCCATTCCCTCGACCAGGGGATTGTGGGAAACACGGACGGTGGCGTCTCGGGAGTCGTGGGGGCCCATAGACCAGACGGCCGTGTCGAACGACCACGTCCGGGCGCCCTCCCGGAGGAGGTGATGGTTCACCTCCTCGGCGATCTCCATCTCCGTGACTCCGACGGCGATCATGTCGGTCGTCTTGGCCATGGCTTCGTCCACGATCCGGCACGCCTCCCGCATCAGGACGAGCTCCTCATGACTTTTCGTGCGGCGCAGCCGGTTGACCAACGGGGAGGCGTCCACCAGTTCGGCCTCGGGAAACGACTGCAGAAGCCGGATAACGGTCGCTCCCCAGGTTCTTGCCCCGATGGCGATACGTGACCCCGACGGCTGGGATGAGGCCACCCGGGCGAAGGCCTCCTCGCCGTCGTCGAGCTCGTCGACGACCACCACTTCGCCGGCCATGCCGTCGGGCAGATCGAACTCGACGTGGTTTCGAGGCAGCACGAACACCGGCTCTCTCTCCGGCGACACGAAGGCACCCGCCACCCAGCCGTGGGCGTAGTTGACCTCGCCGAAGGTCGGGAGCCGTCGCGGATGGCCGGTCAGGTACTCCAGGTCGGCACCGATCGGGAGGTACATCGTGGCCACGTCGTGTTCTTCGAGAAACGGCCCGAGAGCTTTCCTCCGGGAGGCGTAGTCGAGCTCTATCTGGTCCGGTTCGGGTTCCATGCTCCTAGTCCTCCGGTTCTTCTTCGATCGGTTCGGGCGAGGGATGCATCTTCCCGCCGACGATTCGCCCATGGGCGACGACCAGCAGGGGTCCGCGGAGCGCCTCAAGTGAGGACATGGGATCGTCCTCCAACAAGAGAAGATCGGCGACGACCCCGGGCTCGGGTTTCGAGCCGCCACCGAACCCGTTCAGCTCCCGGCCCCCGACGCTGGCGGCATGGAGCACGGCTCGCCGGTTCATCCCGACCTTCTCGAGGAGCTCCATCTCCCGGTGGAGGCGTGGCCCGATGGGGTTGAGGTCGGCTCCCAGCGCGATCCTCACTCCCGCCTCGAGGCACGCCTGCAGCGCTCCGGCGTGGTGGCCCATCAGCTCGCGAGAGCGGTCGGCCGCATGCTGTGGCCATCCCTCCGAGGCGATGTAGTCCTGGTCGTGGGTGACACCGATGGTCGGGACCAGCCATGTTCCGTTCCGCGTCATCACCTCGGCGGCCCTTTCGTTCAGCATGTAGCCGTGCTCGATCGACCGGCCCCCCAGCTCGGAGAAGGTGATGGCAGGACCGCTACCTCCGCAGTGGGCCGCCACCGGGATGCCCCTCAGGTTGGCCACATCCATGAGCGTCTCTAGCTCGGCGGAGGTGAACTGGCCGGCGTCGGCCGTCTCATGGGGACTGGCCAGGCCGCCGGTCAGCATGATCTTGATCCACTGGGCGCCTCGTTCGACCAGCTCCCGAACGGCCCGCGCCATCGCCGTCGGTCCGTCGACGACGTGCTCCGCCTCCATCTGTGTGTGGACACGGGGATAAGCGGTGCCGTGACCCCCGGTCGTCCGGATGCCGCGGCCCGCCCCCACGACCCGCGGTCCCGGCGGCGTGCCGGCGGCGAAGGCCCTTCCCCACGCCAGGTCCAGCTCCTCGGCGTCGTCCACGCACCTGATCCCGGTGATCCCCATCCGGGCTGCACCCTTCAGGTTCTCGCCGGCCCGGATGGTCCGCTCGGGAAGGCCCTCGAAGAAACCGGAAGCGTCGGGGTCGTACATCTTCCCTCCGGCGTGGGCGTGGCAGTCCCACAGCCCGAACATGGCCGTCATCCCCGTCGCATCGAATGTGGCGGCCTCCGGGTCCGTCTCGGCTGCCACCACCCCCTCGGCGATTGAGATGTCGACCGGAGCGGTGTCACCGGTTGAGGTGTCAAGCCAGCGGGCGCCGCGGATACGCAGTCGGGTGCCGGTTCCCACCGTCATCGGCTTCCCACCCCGGCGGCCGCCTCCCGCAGCGTGTCGTGGGTGCGCCGGGGCTCGTCGGGGGAGTCCCAGTCGACATCGACGATGACCTCGTCGATGCCCGAAGACCCGAGCTCGGCCAGCCGCCCGGAGATCTTCTCTGCCAAGCCTTTGGATCCGGTGATCTGGAGGACGAAGCGGAGCGTCGACCCGTCACGCCCGGCATTCTCGGCGTGCCGGCGGACGGACTCGATCGAGTCGGCCAGCGAGGCCGGGTCGAGCTCGTCGACCGACTGGAGGGCCAGCCATCCGTCACCCAGCCTTCCTGCCCGGCGCTGGGCAGCCGCGCTCAGACCTCCCACGAGGACAGGAACCGGCTCCACCGGAAGGGGGCGACAGACCATCTCGGCGGGATTCGGGTAGGGACCTTCGGTGCGTCTCGGCAGCGTCCCCGACCACACCTGGCGGACGACCTCGATCCACGAGTCGAGCCGCTGCCCACGCCCTGCGAACGGGACGTTCACCGCCTCGAACTCCTCCACCAGCCAGCCAGCACCCACTCCGAGGACGCAACGGCCACCAGCCTCGACCGACACCGAGGCGACCTGCATGGCCATCACCAGCGGACTCCGAAGTGGCGCCACCAGGACGGCGGTGCCCAGCTCGATCCGCTCGGTGACAGCCGCGGCGACACCCAGGGAGACGATGGCGTCCGACCATCCCAGGTCGGGAGACCAGGGCATCTCGCCGTCGGAGGTGAACGGGTAGACGCTGCGGGTCGTGGCCGGCATGGCGAGGTGGTCGCTCGTCCACAACGAGTCGAAGCCGGCGGCCTCCAGCCGGCGGGCAGCAGATGCCAGCCCGATGCGGGCGGGGGCGCTGCCGGCGTTGGGGAACCGAGCCCCGATGCGGAGGCCGTGTCTGTCCGGTGCCGTCACGCGGTCACGTATCCGTCGACCAGGTCGCGTTGATAGAGCTCAGGGTCCCGTTCCGAGTAGTCGCCGTACCCTCCGCCTCCGCCGGTGGCAACCCGGATCCGGGAGCCCCGGGGGGCGGGCTTCCTATTGACCTTGAGGAGGTCCGCGGTGACGCCGTCGTCGGTCATGGTCACCTCGGTGACCTGGCCGGCCTCGCCTCCGAACAGGCCCCATCCGGGAGTGAGGGTCCGCTCGAACCAGGTCGATACCGTCACGTCGTCGGCCAGCACCTCGTACTCCCGCTCCACCCCGAGTCCTCCTCTCCAGCGGCCCTTGCCGCCGGAGTCGGCCCGGAGGGCGTAGCTGTGGATGCGGATGGGGTACCTCGACTCGAACACCTCCACCGGGATGTTCTTCAGGTCGCCGCCTCCGTAGTTGATGAGCCCGTTGGTGCCGTCCCCTCCCTGGTAGGCGCCCCAGCCAACCGCGGTCGCCTCTCCCGACACGAACTGCTCGCCTCTGGAGTCGGTCCCGATGAAGAGGACGTTCATGGGGTCGGCCGGCTGTCCCCCGACCACCCTGTCGGGAAGGACGGGAGAGAGGGCGCGAATGAACAGGTCGATCATCAACCCCAGGTGGGGGTAGTAGTACTGGCAGGCGGCCGGTTCCCGGGCGTCGAAGACCGAAGCCTCCGGGGCGTGCACCGTGAGGTTGCGGAAGGTCCCGCCGGTGACGTCGTCCTCGGCGTTGATCAGCATCTTGTACCCCAACCGGGCGGCGGCCACGGTCTGTGCGAATCCGCAGTTCATGCATCCGGGGGTCTGAGGCGACGAGCCGCTCAGATCGAGGAGCATCTGGTCCCCGTCCACGGTTATCGCGACCTCCACCTCCACGGGATCACCGCCCGGTCCCCAACTGTCCATCACCCCTTCGGCTCGATAGACCCCGTCTGGAATCTCGGCTACCGCCTCGCGGTCGCGTCTCTCGCACTGCTCGAAGATGGCCTCGGCGGCTTCCTCGACCGTGTCCCTCCCGAAACGCTTCAACAGCTCGTTGAACTGGATCTCCCCGGTTCGGCAGGCTGCGATCTGGGCATGCATGTCTCCCCATACCGACCGCGGTAGGCGACTGTTGCGCATCAGGAACTCGAGGATGCCGGTCTGGGGCTCTCCCTCCCGGTAGAGGAGGGTGGGCCCGATGCGGTAGCCCTCCTGATAGATGGAGGTCGAGTCCATCGCCTGGCCCGGATCCTTGGCACCGATATCCATCCAGTGTGCCTTGGTGGCTCCGAAGCCGACCAGCTCCCCCTCGAAGAAGATCGGAGAGAACACGTTGATGTCGTTGAGGTGGCTGCCAACCAGGTAGCTGTCGTTCACCGCGTAGACGTCGCCCGGCCGGTAGATCTCGGGCCCGCCGATGTGCTCCGTCGTTACGTCGATCGCCACTTCCAGACTCCCGAGGAAGATCGGCAGGCCGGGCGCCTGTCCCAGGAGCTTCGCCTCCGAGTTGAACAGTCCGACGGAGCAGTCCTTCATCTCATAAATGATCGGCGTATAGGCCGACCGCGCCAGGTTGTTGTTCATCTGCGAAGCAATAGAGATGAACGCATTGCGTGTGACCTCGATGGTGACTGGATCGATCTGCATAGTCTGGCTCCTCTCGTCCTTTGCTTGAGGGGGGTCCACTTACTCCTGACTGCTCCTGACGGACACGTTGTCTTCGTTCGGGCGCGCCTGGTACGAAGCCGGCAGCCCGACTGAGGTGGGTAGTTCCACGGCCTTCCAACAACGGACCAGGTGACCGTCGTCGACGGCCTGCAGCGGCTGCGGCTCCGAGCACCTCGACTCGGCGTACGGGCACCGCGCGATCAGCCGGCATCCGGGCAACCTGGCGGCGTTCTCGTTCAACTCCCCGCTGAGACGCACCGGCTCTCCTGGCAGGTCGGGCTCGCTCAGATCTGCCGCTTCGAGCAGCCCTCGGGTGTACGGATGGCGAGCCTTGGCGTAGACATCGTCTCTGCTCCCCACCTCGACGAACTGGCCCAGATACATGACGGCCACCTCATGGGCCATGGCGTACACCACCCGGAGGTCATGCGTAACGAGGAGGTAGGCGAGCCCATCGCGCTCCTGGCGATCGAGCAGCAGGTTCACGATGTCGCCTCGAATCGACACATCGAGCGACGAAGTCGGTTCATCGAGAAACGCGATCTGAGGCTCGACCAGCAGGGCCCGGGCGATACTCAACCGCTGCAGCTGTCCACCACTCACCTCGGCGGGCTTGCGACTCAGGATGTCCGGCGACAGCCCGACGTTGATGATCGCTTCTTCGATCAGCTCATTCTGTCGGGCACGATCGAGCTCTCCCCGCAGATGGAGGAACTCTCGCAGGCTGGAGCGGATGCTCAACCGGGGATCGAAAGCAGCAAGGGGGTCCTGGAACACGATCTGGATGTGTCGGCGATGCGGCCTGAACCGACGTTCCGGAAGAGTCGAGACCTCCTCGCCGATGAGGATCACCTCCCCCGACGTGATTTCCGTCAGCTTCAGGACGACTCGCCCGACGGTCGACTTCCCCGAACCCGACTCCCCGACGATGGCGTAGGTCTGCCCTGCACGGACAGTGAGGCTGACGCCGTCGACTGCCCTGGTCACACGGCGGTTCAGCTTTGCATCCCGGGTGACGTAGTCCTTGACGAGGTCCCGGACGGCAAGCACCTCACCGTTCACGCCCGGAGGCATGCCACTCTCCTGTTTCCGATCGATCGAAGCGTCGGCAGACTCTCATGGCATTCGGTATCCACGCGGGGACACCGCTCGGCGAAGGGGCAGCTCTCCAGCTGGTGGTAAAGGGCTGGTACCCGACCCGGGATCGAGGTCATCCGGCGCTTGTCGACGACCGAGTACGCCTTCAGGAGCTCGATCGTGTATGGATTGGCAGCGTCCGACAGGACATCGCGTGCCGCTCCTTCCTCCATTACCCGGCCGGCATACATGACCGCCACTCGCTCACAGGTGCGAGCAACGATCCCGATGTCGTGTGTGATGAGCAACAACGAGGCAGCGCGATTCGTCACCTGCTCGACCACCAGCTCCAGGACCTGCTGCTGGAGTGTGGCGTCCAGACCGGTGGTCGGCTCGTCGGCGATCAAGAGAGCTGGCTGGCAGGAAAGCGCCATCGCCAGCGAGGCCCTCTGCGCCATTCCACCCGAGAACTGATGCACGTAGTCGCTCGCCCGCCGGCGAGCGTCGGGAATCCCCATCTGGTCGAGCAAATCTATGGCTCGTTCCCTGCTCTCGCGCCTTCCCAGTCGTTCGTGAACCCGGATGAGCTCAGCGATCTGACCACCGACCGTCAACACGGGATTGAGAGAACCGCGGGGATTCTGGAACATGATGGCGATCCGGCGCCCGCGCAGCTGCTGAAGCCGGCTTTCGGTCGACTCGAGGATCTCCTCATCATGGAGCCGCACCGAACCTCTGACGACCTCGGCGCCGCGGGGAAGCATGCCCATGGCGGCCGCCGCCGTCAGGCTTTTCCCCGACCCCGATTCCCCCACAAGGGCCATGCGGGTGGCCGGCGGAACTGTCAGGTCAACGCCCTGGAGCGGGATGACCGTGCCCTGGTCCCGGCTCCGGAATCTCACGGTGAGATCGCGGACCTCGAGGAGGGTCCCGGTCCCCTCCGCAGTCTCGGCCAGCGTCGCCCGTGGTCGATCCATCGTCACTCTCCGTGCTTCACGCGATCTGCGAACTGATTCAGCGCCATGACCGTGGCCACTATGGCGAGGCCGGGAAATAGAGCCACCCACCACTGACCATATGTCGTGTAGTCCGCTCCCGCCCGCACCATCGCCCCCCACTCCGGGGTGGGAGGCTGCACTCCGAGACCGATGAAGCTCAGCGCCGCCAGGATCTGGATTGCCCAGGCAACGTTCACCGAGAACTGGGCCACCATCACCTCAGAGACGTTGGGAAGAATGTGACGCCCCAGAATCGCCAGATTCCCCTTTCCCGCCGAACGGGCCGACAGGACATATTCGGAGTCGACGATGGGCAGCACGGCGCTCCGCGTCAACCGGAGGTACACGGGAATGTTCACAACGGCGATGACAACGATCAGGTTGGGGATGCTCGACCCCAGCGCTGCCACGATCCCGAGGGCAAGCAGCAGGGTGGGGAACGATTGGAGAGACTCGGCGATCCGCAGTGTCACGGTGTCGAACGCCCCACCGCGGAAGGCAGCCAGGGCACCGAGCGGCATCCCGATCGAGATCGCGATGAGGGCCGCGGTGATCCCGACACCCAGGTCCAGCCGACCGGCGTGCACCACCCGGGCAAAGATGTCCATCCCGAACTGATCGATGCCGAACCAGAACTCGGTGGACGGAGGCGCCAGCCGTGGGCCCAGTCCGAGCTCGAGGGGATCACGGACCAGGAGCGGGCCCAGGATGACAACTAGGGCTACGATGACCAGGAGGACCGGGATCTTCTTCAGGATCCCTCCGACGGCACTGCCCGCCCGACCCGGAGGGGACGTCCCCACGGTCACCGAGCCCGCCGTCATGTCCTCGTGCGGGGATCGATGATGAAGTGCAGCACGTCGATGATGAGGTAGACCAGGAGATACGAGACGGCACTCAGCAGGACGGCTGCCAGCACCGGCGCGAAATCGGAGGAGTTGATCGAGTCGACCGCGTACTTACCGATCCCGGGCCAGGCGAAGACGATCTCCACCAGCACCGTACCGCCCAGTAGGTAGCCATAGAGCATCGCCACCATGGTGGAGACGGGAAGGAGCACGTTGGGCAGGGCATGCCGCACGAGGAGGGAATGCTTGGGGATGCCCAGGGCCTTGGCCGATCGGACATACGTGGAAGCCATCACCTCCCGCATGAACCCCCGGGTCACGCGGACGAGTGGAGCGCCTATGACTATCGCCAGAGTCGCGGATGGCAGGATCAGCTGGACCGCGGCCGCCCGGAAGGCAGCCCAGTCGCCTGCGATCACGGCGTCGATCGTGTAGAGGCCCGTCGTCGCCGGTGGTATGTCGCCCAGCGTCCGACCCAACGGTGGTGGGGCGATCCCCAAGATTCCGAAGAACACGAGCAGGAGTATGAGCGCTAGCCAGAACTCGGGTGTCGACACTCCGACTGCGCTCATCAGATTCGCCAGCCGGTCCGAGAACGATCGGCGTCGCAAGGCCGCAACCACGCCCAACGGGACCGACCACAGAATGGCGAGGGCGAGAGATACGCTCGCCAGCTCGATTGTCGCCGGCCACCGTGCAGCGATGTCCGTCGTCACTGGGTTCCCTGTCCGCCAGCTGCTGCCCAGATCACCCGAGAACAACTGGCCGAGGTACCTCACGTACTGCTGGTGGACAGGAAGGTTGAGGCCCAGACGCTCAGTGACGGCGTCGACCGTCGACTGGTCAGCCTGCACCCCGACTATCAGGTAGGCGGGATTACCGGGAAGGACCCGGGTGATGACAAAGGTGATGAGAGACACGAGGAACAGGGCGACCGCCAGGTAGGCCAGGCGTCGCATGATGTAGAGCGTGAGCTGCATCAACCGCCCCCGTGCCTCTCATCAGTTGCCGTCGATCATCCAGCCGGCCGAAGATCGGCGAAGCGTGGGATCTCGTTCGGGTAGAGAACGAAGCCCTCGACCGTATCCCGCATCGCGATCTTGAAATCGGGCTGAGCCAGGAACACCCATGGAGCATCCTCGACGATCAGCCGCTGTGCCTCCTCGAACATCTGCTGGCGAACAGCCGGATCCGGCTCAAGCCAACCTCCGGAGATGATTTCATCCACCCGTTCGTTGCTGTAATCGGCGTAGTTCCCGAAGACTCCACCCTCGAGGGTCAATGACAGGCCGTAATTCGGGTCGTCTATCCACGCTAGAGACTCATCAACGAACATCTGCAGTTCCTTGCCGGCCTTGCGCTCTGCGAACACCGCAGACGGCAGTTGCTCGATCTCGACTTGCAGGCCGATCTCTCCCAAAGCGGCCTGGACGCGAACGGCTATGAGCTGGTGCTCAGCCCTCGCCGAGTCGATCGTCAGTGTCACCGGCTGACCGTCGTAGCCCGTCCCTTCCAGGACGGACGTGGCCATGTCCACGTCCCTCGTATAGCCGATCTGATCGCCGAGCGAGAACGCGGCGCCGTCCGGCAACGGGCCCCAAAGGCGCCGAGCATCCCCGTCGTACACGTTCTGGAGGATGTCGTCGTAGTCGACGCCGTAGGAGACGGCCTGTCGAACGGTCTGATCATCGAAGGGCGCTATCGAGTTGTTCATACCGATGTAGGCCATGTTCTTGGAAGGAGCTCTCAGGACATTCACCCCATCGGCTCCTTCAAGCGCGGCAAACTCCTCGGTTCCCAATCCGACTGCGACGTCGATCGCTCCGGCGCGCAAGAGCTGAACACGCTCTGCCGGCGACGGGAGAATCCTGAAGATCACACGATCGTAAGCGGGCGGACCGAGATAGAAGTCATCACGGGCCTCGAAAACCACTTCCTGGTCGGGGACTCGGTTGACAATCTCGTATGGACCGCTGGCGTTGGTCGGACTGCGCTGCATGTACTCGATAGCCCACGGATCATCCTCCGTTGCGTGCTCCTCGACGGCACTAGGATCGACCGCGGCGGAACTAGACATGTAGAAGGACTGCATCACGAGCGGGCTGGGCCGGTCGGCCTTCAGCTCGAGCGTGTACTCGTCTATCACGGTCGGGGGCTGTGTCACAGCCGCGATGTTCGTCAGCAGCCACGCTCCGCCACCGGGCGTGTTGAGATTCCGCTCGACCATGAAGCGCACTGTCTCGGCTGTGATGGGCGTACCATCGGCGAATGTGATGCCTTCACGCACCTTGATGGTGTAGGTGAGGCCATCATCGTGAGCCTCCCACGACTCGAAGTATCGTGACTCAAGCTCCGTTGCCTCCCCCACGAGAGCTCCGCCCTGTTCCACAGTGGGATGTATGACGGGTACGTCGTAGATCATCAGCAGCGCCTCGTGACTCCGGATGAAGTTGGCGCAGCACGGATCGAGGGTCTCGATGTCCCCGGGCACCCCGATGGTGAGCACATGCTCCCCGTCATCATCTGAATCCCCGGTCGTAGTGTCATCGGCAGGGGCGGTCGTAGGGCTTGCTCCCCCGGTCGTCAGGGAGCTGAGTGTGTCGTCCGAGGTGGTCGCTGGCCCACAGGCCGCCATTAGCAGCAGGGCGATGGTCCAGAGAATCCACTTGGCATTTGTAGGTCTATTCACTCTTGCGATCCTTTCCGGTCGAGCCTCATAAATATCGACCAATGCGTACTCGTCAGTTCTTGCGGCCTGCAGTGGCGAGTAACTCGGCGTACCGGACGGGGGTGATCAATGGATCGAGGAGTGGGATCGGTACCCGGTCACGGATAGGATCCAACAACCCCGCCCAAAGGGTGCAGGCAAAGAACAGCACATCGGCGTCGTGGTCCCGCCAGGCCGATTCGGACGCATCCCCGGCCGTACCGGCTATCGACTCCGACATGTCCCGACGCACCGCCGACCGAAGCCCCTCCGGATCCGCCTCCAACAACCGGCTCACCTCATCGGCCGGCGGGTGACCCGACCGGGCCGAAAAGACACCGGCAAACCGTGACTCCGCCCCATATCGATGAATCAGCCGACGAACCCAATTGGCTGTCTGCGGCAGGTTCTCACCCTCACCACTCTCGATACGAGGAGCCACTACCCCCAAACGGCCGAAAGCCAAACTCGTGGCTACCGCCGCCTCCATGGGCGCCGTCACCGGAATCGAAACCAGATCCTTGGCATCCTCCAGACCAGGATCCGACGCGCAGGCAAGCACCACCGCGTCGAACCCCTCACGCTCCCCCTGCTCGACAGCCGACAGCAACTGGTTCATGAACAACGACGTCGCCGGAAGAAACGCAGTCTCCGGCACCCCGGTACCAGCCAACGACCGAACCACGACCTCAGTACCCGAAGACACCGCCGGCCCCACCACCTCCTCCGTCATTGCGTCATAGACGTCTACGCCCAGAGGATTGACAACCAGCACTCGAGTCACGGGGAACCTCCTCCGCCGTCGCGAGACTCTCCGTACTATACAGTACTCGTCAGTTCTTGCGGCCTGCAGTGGCGAGTAACTCGGCGTACCGGACGGGGGTGATCAATGGATCGAGGAGTGGGATCGGTACCCGGTCACGGATAGGATCCAACAACCCCGCCCAAAGGGTGCAGGCAAAGAACAGCACATCGGCGTCGTGGTCCCGCCAGGCCGATTCGGACGCATCCCCGGCCGTACCGGCTATCGACTCCGACATGTCCCGACGCACCGCCGACCGAAGCCCCTCCGGATCCGCCTCCAACAACCGGCTCACCTCATCGGCCGGCGGGTGACCCGACCGGGCCGAAAAGACACCGGCAAACCGTGACTCCGCCCCATATCGATGAATCAGCCGACGAACCCAATTGGCTGTCTGCGGCAGGTTCTCACCCTCACCACTCTCGATACGAGGAGCCACTACCCCCAAACGGCCGAAAGCCAAACTCGTGGCTACCGCCGCCTCCATGGGCGCCGTCACCGGAATCGAAACCAGATCCTTGGCATCCTCCAGACCAGGATCCGACGCGCAGGCAAGCACCACCGCGTCGAACCCCTCACGCTCCCCCTGCTCGACAGCCGACAGCAACTGGTTCATGAACAACGACGTCGCCGGAAGAAACGCAGTCTCCGGCACCCCGGTACCAGCCAACGACCGAACCACGACCTCAGTACCCGAAGACACCGCCGGCCCCACCACCTCTAGGCGTTCAGCATCGTAGGTCCCCGTGCCGCGAACGCTCAGCATGAGAATGCGCTTATTCACGACACAGCACTTTCGCTGACGTACTCATCGCTGACGTCACCCGGTCGCGCCGCTACGTAGACCCGGTTTCGAACCAGCTCAACGGTGATGGAATCGGGCGGCGCCATCAAGTAATACGTGTCAGCACGAGATGCCCATGGGCGGAGACCCTCGCCTGCCAGCCAGGTGAAATGAGAGACGTGCAGGCCGCCTCGACGATGACGGACGGGCCAACGATGACATCGCCCTGACCGAGATTCTCCCGCAGGTAGATCTCGGTTTCCATCCACTCTCCCCCGAACCACGCCCGATCGACCTGGATAGGGGACGGACTCAGCTCACTCTCCGGAATAGGCCGGCGGCGAAGCCGTTCGATCCTGCCGTAAGCAGCAATCCTCAAGTTCACGAACTCGACCGCCTCACCCGGATTGCTGTGCCCGTACCTCGCCTCGTGCGCCAGTGCGAACTCTTGTGGCAATCGCTCGAGAAGCGCGGCGGTGCCCTTCGTGAAGTCGAGCGGCAGAGTCACGGTGTACTCCTGGCCGGAGTAACGCAGGTCTGCCGAGGTCTCGAGAGAGATCGCCTCCTCAGGGACCTCGTCCTCGCGGAGTTTCTCCCTCCCGTGTTCAGCCAACTCGATGAACGCGCTTTCCAAGTCTCGAGGCGTTACGCCGGCTACCCGCCTGAAGAAGCTCTGCACGACGTCGTGACGGGTATCGGATTGCAACATTCCGTAGGCCGATAGCACTCCCGGGTCGGCGGGAACGATGACTTTCGAGATGTGGAGCTCCTCGGCCATAGCCAGAGCATGGAGAGGACCCGCACCTCCGAAAGCAACCAGGGCGAACTCACGCGGATCGATGCCCCTCAGGACGGTGATCTCCCGAATGCCATTGGCCATGGCAGCATCGGCCACGGCAATCATTCCCGCCGCCATCTCGGTGCTGCTCAACCGCCTCCTGTGGGAGCGGGACTGGGGCGACACGCTGGCGAGCAGCGCGCAGTTCGCCGTGCCCTTCGCGATCGTCTACACCGGCCTGATGCTGTGGATGCAGCGCCG
>CAZAHX010000022.1:0-14703 GCA_964485005.1 uncultured Acidimicrobiaceae bacterium
CGAGAGCTGATACCCCCAGGCGGTGGCCATCAGCGGGTCCGTCTGCAAGACCGGGCTGGCCAGCACCTTCCTGCGGCCCGATACCAAGTCGCGCAGTGCCGCGATCTCCGACGCCGCCAGATCCGGTCGGTATGTGATCCAAACCGCCCCGTGCTCCAAGGAGTGAACCGCGTTCTCGGCTGCTATCGGTGTGTCATAGAAGCCACAGTTGGCCCAGATCGGGGAGTGACGACCACCGGCGGGCACCTCGTCGGGGCCATAGATGTCACCCTCGACGTGGAGTGGGTCACCGACGTCGACCTCGCGGGTCCCCTCGGGGATCCCACCAGCGGGCTCACCGAGCGTCCCCTGGATGATGACGACGATGAGAAGGACTATGGCGAGGCCGGCCAAGCCATAGCTGAGGATCCTGCGCCAGGGAATTGCACCTCGGGCACCCGTGGGTGGCGACGATCTCCTCTTCTTGGCGGCGCTCACGTGTCAGCCTTCCAACGCCCTGATCTTTTCCAACCGGCGGACGTGGCGGTCCTCATTGGTGAACTTAGCCTCGATGAAGCTCTTGACCAGGTCCTCGGCTAGGGCCTCGGCCACGACCCGCGATCCGAGACAAAGCAGGTTGGCGTCGTCGTGCTCCACCATCTGATGAGCGGTGTAGGTGTCGTGGGCGACCCCGGCCCTGATCCCGGACAGTTTGTTGGCGGCGATGCAGGCCCCGGCCCCGGAGCCGCAGACGAGCACGCCCCGATCGGCGCGCCCGTCGAGCACCGCCCTGGCCACCGCGGCCGCGTAGTCCGGATAGTCGACCGGCTCGGGGGAGTGGGTCCCCAGGTCGTACACGGCGTGGCCCTTCTCCGCCAGCCACGCCGCGAGATGCTCCTTCAGCGGATACCCGGCGTGGTCCGAGCCGACGGCGATTCTCATCGCCGGGCAGGGTAGCCACACCAGTGCCCGCTACATTCGCCGCCATGTCCGCCATCGTCGTCGAAGGGGGTCCCAGGCTGAGCGGCACGGTGGGGGTGCTGGGGGCGAAGAACGCGGTCCTCAAGGAGATGGTCGCCACGCTGCTCGCCCCGGGGAGACATCACCTCACCAATGTCCCCGCCATCCTCGACGTCGAGCTCATGTGCCGGGTGCTGGAGCACATCGGCTGCCGGGTCGACCAGGTGGGCCATGAACTCTGGGTGGTGGTGCCTGACGAGCCGCAGCCGGAGGCCCCCATCGAGCTGGTTCGTCAGATGAGGGCCTCGATCGTGGTTCTCGGGCCACTGTTGGCCCGATGCGGAGTGGCACGGGTGGCGCTCCCAGGTGGTGACGACCTCGGCGCCAGGCCCATCGAATGGCATTTGGATGGTTTGGAGCAAATGGGCGCTCAGTTCGAGCTGGTCCACGGCGAGCTGGTGGGCCGGGTAGAGGGCCGGCTGGAGGGAGCCGAGGTCGAGCTGCCCTTTCCTTCGGTGGGGGCCACAGAGAACGTCCTGCTCGCCGGGGTGCTCGCCAAAGGGGAGACGCTGATCGTCAACGCCGCCCGGGAGCCCGAGATAGAGGATCTCATCGCTCATCTCAACGAGATGGGAGCCGACATCTCCGGAGGGGGGACCTCCCTGGTGACCATTCGGGGGGTCGACTCGTTGAGTGCTGCCGAGCACCAGGTGATACCGGACCGACTTGCTGCGGGGACCTATGCCGTCGCCGGGGCGATCACCGCCGGCGATGTCACGGTGACCAGCTGCCAGCCGGAGCATCTCCGCATGGAGCTGCTCAAGCTCGAGGAGGCCGGATGCGAGGTGGGGAGGGGGGACGGCTGGCTCCGGGTCGCCGGCCCGGAGCGGCCCCGACCGGTCGACTTCGCCACACTCCCCTTTCCCGGGTTCCACACCGACATGCATCCCCAGGTCGTGGCGCTGCTGGCCGTGGCCTCCGGCACTTCGGTGATCACCGAGAATCTCTATGACGCCCGCTTCCGATATGTCGGAGAGCTGGCCCGGATGGGAGCCGACATCACGGTCGAGGCCCAGCATGCCGTGATCAGGGGGGTGGAGACACTCTCCGGCTGCCCGGTGCTCGCCCCTGACATCCGCGCCGGTGCTGCCCTGGTCCTGGCCGGGCTGCGCGCCGAAGGGACGACCGAGGTGGGCGACGCCGCCCATATAGACCGGGGATACGAGGATTTCGTGGGACGCCTGGTCTCGATGGGTGCCCGAGTCGAGCGGGTCGAAGAGGCCCCCTAGACTGGGAACAACCGCATCCTGCCAGAGGTTCAATCACTAGATGTCAGAGACGACCCCAGTCACCATCTCTCCGAGCGTTTCCGACGAGGGGCCGATCGATCCCGAGCGGCTCCAGGAGGCGTTGGAGTACATTCGCCCCGCGGTCCAGGCCGACGGTGGCGACATCGTGCTGCTCGGCGTTGAGGATGGGACCGTGAATCTTCAGATGGTGGGTGCTTGCGGCGGCTGCCCTCTCTCCATGATGACCCTCAAGGCGGGAATCGAGCGCATCCTCAAGGACCGGGTGCCCGGCGTAATCGACGTGCATGCCAGCGCCGACGGCCCCAGCGACCTCGACGAGGCGACCGCCGGGCTTGGTCTCGGCTTCTCACCTGTCTGAGCCCGGCACTTAGGCTGGCCGCTCCCATGTCAGGGGTCAGCATCGATCGGGTCCGCTCCGGTGATCTCAGGGCCCTGTCCCGCGCCATCAGCGTGGTGGAGGCGGGAATGCCTCTCGACGGGATCCAGCCCGCACCCACAGCGGTCATCGGGGTGACGGGTCCTCCCGGCGCGGGAAAGTCCACGCTCATCTCAGCGATGATCTCCCAGATGCGTCAGGCGGGTGACACTGTGGGTGTTCTCGCCATCGACCCCTCCAGCCCCATCACCGGCGGGGCCATGCTCGGTGACCGGATCAGGATGCAGGGCCATGCCGACGACCCCGGGGTCTTCATCAGGTCGATGGCCACCCGGGGCAAGCTCGGGGGCCTGGCCCCCGCAGCCCGTGACGCCATGACCCTGATGGGCATGGCCGGTCTCGACCGGCTGTTGTTGGAGACGGTGGGGGTGGGCCAATCGGAGGTAGAGGTGATGGATCTGGCTGACGTGGTCGTCGTGGTGGTCGGTCCCGGGTGGGGAGACGGCATCCAGGCCGACAAGGCGGGCGTCGTCGAGATCGCCGATCTGTTCGTGGTCAACAAGGGGGACCGCCCCGGAGCGGAAGAGGTGCGGCGCGTCCTGGGAGAGGTGGCCGGGGACCGAGATGTCGAGATCGTCGTCACCACCGCCACCACGGGCGAGGGAGTGGACGATCTGGTGTCAGCGATCGACGGGCTGATCGAGCGCTAACTCGGCCTGAGCCGCGGCGAGCCGGGCTCCCTCGACGCGGGGGGTGCTGCAGGAGACATAGTCGAGGCCCAGCTTGCGCACGAACACGATCGACTTGGGGTCCCCGCCGTGCTCTCCGCAGAGACCGACTACCAGGTCGGGGTTGGCCTCACGCCCCTCTTTGACCGCCACCCGGATCAAGCGGCCCACTCCCTCCTGGTCCAGGGTCTGGAACGGGTCGGAGGAGAGAATCCCCTGCTCGAGGTAGTCGCGGAGGAAGTGGCCCTCGGCATCGTCACGGCTCAGCCCGAATGTCATCTGGGTCAGGTCGTTGGTGCCGAAGGAGAAGAAGTCGGCTTCCTTGGCGATCTCGCCGGCGGTGAGGGCCGCCCGGGGCAGCTCGATCATGGTTCCCACCGGCACCTCGAGATCCTGGCCGGCGTCGACTGCGGTGGCGATCTCCTCTTCGATCACCGCCCTCATGCGCCGCAGCTCTTCAACCGTGGAGACCAAGGGGATCATGATCTCCAGCCGCGGGCTCCCCCCGGCGTCGAGGCGGTTGGAAGCCGCGGTCACCGCCGCCCTGGCTTGCATCCGGTACAGATTCCCCATCATCAGCCCCAGCCGCACTCCCCGCAGCCCGAGCATGGGGTTGACCTCCTCCCACCGGCTCACCTGCTCCGACATCTTCTGCAGATCGGCTATGGGGCGTCCTGCCCTGACCCGGCGGACGGCCTCCTGCTCCAGCTCGAGCCGATCGGGGAGGAACTCGTGCAGCGGAGGGTCGAGGAGCCGGATGACGACCGGGAGCCCGTCCATCGCCTCCAACAGGGCCTCGAAATCGGCGACCTGGCGACTCTCCAGCTCGTCGAGGGCCGCGTCACGCTCCTCCGCGCCGGCGGCGAGGATGATCCGCTGAACCACCCCCAGCCGCTCCCCGAGGAACATGTGCTCGGTGCGGGCGAGCCCTATGCCCTCCGCACCCCGCTCCCGCGCCCGCGCCGCATCCTCCCCGGTGTCGGCATTGGCCATCACGCCCAGGGTCCTGATCTCGTCGGCCCAGCTCAGCAGGCGCGACAACTCAGGGATGTCATCGGGCTCGATGAGCTCCAGCGGCTCGGCGAACACCCGGCCGGTGGTGCCGTCGATGGTGATCAGGTCGCCTCCGGCGATGTCGACGTGGCCGGCTTGGGCGAGTCGCGCCGAGGTGTCGACCAGCAGACCGGCTGCACCTGTCACCGCCGGCTTGCCCATCCCCCTGGCGACCACGGCGGCATGAGAAGTCTTCCCCCCGTGGCTGGTGAGGATCCCCGCGGCGGCCGCCATTCCGTGGATGTCGTCGGGGGTGGTCTCCGGCCGTACCAGGATCACGGATCCCCCGTCCTTGGCCATCGCCACGGCCTCGTTGGAGGAGAAGGCCACCCGGCCGATTGCGGCGCCGGGTGATGCCGCGACCCCGGTGACCAGGGCCTCGGTCTGCTCACCGGGCGAGATTCGCGGGCGATACAGCTGCTCCAGGGCGGACGGCTCCACTCGGCCCACCGCGGTGGCCTCGTCGATGAGCCCTTCGTCGACCATGGCGACCGCCAGACGCACTGCCGCCTCTCCGGTTCTCTTTCCCACCCTGGTCTGCAGGATGTGGAGCTTCCCGCGTTCGATGGTGAACTCGATATCGCACATGTCCCGATAGTGCGTCTCCAGCGTCCTCATCACTTCGAGGAGCTGTGCGTGCGCATCGGGGTGGAGGTCGGTGAGCCGGTCGAGGGTGAGGGTGTTGCGGGTACCCGCCACCACATCCTCCCCCTGGGACCTGGGCAGGTAGTCCCCGTAGGGCTCGGAGCTGCCGGTGGCGGGGTCTCTGGTGAAACAGACCCCGGTACCCGAGTCCTCGCCGAGGTCGCCGAAGACCATCATCTGGACCGTGGCCGCGGTGCCCAAGTCCTCGGGGATGTCGTTGAGCCGGCGATACCGCGCCGCCCTGGGATTGCCCCACGAGGCGAATACGGAGGCTATGGACTCCCGAAGCTGCACGACCGGGTCCTCGGGAAGCGCACCGGGCCGCTCCTCCTCCACGATCTCCTCGAAGCGGCGTGTCACCATCTCGAGATCCTCCGCACCCAGCGAGGCGTCGTCTTCGACCCCGCCCTTCCCCCGGGCCTCGGCGAGGACCTCCTGGAAGCGCTGCTCGCCGACACCGAGGACGACACTGCCGAACATCTGGATGAAGCGGCGGTAGACGTCCCAGGCGAAGTGGGGGTCTCCCGACCACTCGGCGAGCTGCTTCACGACCCGGTCGTTCACCCCGATGTTGAGGATGGTGTCCATCATCCCGGGCATGGAGCGCTTGGCGCCGGATCTCACCGAGAGGAGGAGGGGGGAGGACCCGTTCCCGAAGGTGCGTCCGGTCCTGGCCTCGAGCCTGGCGACGGCCTCGTCGACCTCGTCCCACAGGCCCCCGGGGATGTCGCCATCCTCCCGCATGATCATGCGGCAGGTCTCGGTGGTGATGATGAATCCCGGAGGGACCGGGAGGCCCAGCGCGGTCATCTGCGCCAGACCCGCCCCCTTACCACCGAGCAGGTCCTTGTCCGACCCGTCGGCGTTGTCGAAGTCGTGGAGGTGGGGCAAGTGCTCTCCGGTTCCTGGAGGGCCAAAAGTACTCGACCGGCTCCTGGGGTGACGAAACGGCCATCGTTACGCTGCCGGCCCATGACCGTGTACCTGGCACACGCCACCAGCTTCTGTGCGGCGGTGTGGCGCCCGGTGATCGACCAGCTCGAGGGGATCCACTGTTTGGCCTGGGACTTCCCGGGGCACGGCGCCGGGCCTCACCTGGAGCCTCCCTTTACCTGGGAGGTGTTTGCGGAAAGCGTCCTGGAGATGACCGAGCCCGGGGGCATCGGCGTCGGCCACTCAATGGGCGCAGCAGCTCTTGCGATGGCCGAGCTCGCCGATCCGGGCAGATTCCGCTTCCTCCTCCTCATCGAGCCCATCGTCTTCCCCGGGCCCCATCGCAGGGAGGAACATCCGCTCAGCCAGGTCGCCACGAAGCGGAAGGAAAGCTTCCCGACAAGGGATGCGGCCCGGGACAACTTCGCGAGCCGGCCTGCCTTCGCCGATTGGCACCCCGGGGCCATCGACGGGTATGTGGCGTGCGGGCTCACCGGGGAAGGGCCCGTCGAGCTCGCCTGCCATCCCCGGGTCGAGGCCGAGGTGTACCGGGGCTCGAGAGAGCACGCCACATTCGAACGGCTCGGGGAGATCGAGACACCCGGACTCGTGCTCTGCGGGGAGGACTCGGACACCATCTCGCCCGAGCTGGCCCGGGAACAGGCGAAGCGACTCGGCGCCGGGGGCCTGGAGTTCGTCCCCGAGACAGGGCATTTCCTCCCGATGGAACGGCCCGGCCTCGTCGCCGACAGGATCCGCCGGCTGGCGGGTAGCTTTCTCTAGTTGGTTGTCTCTCTAGCTGGTTTGGCGCCCGGCCGGCCGGGGGACCACGATTGGTGCGTGGTCTCATCCCTCATCTCCAGGATCGACGAGGCACTCGTCCCCGTTCTCCGTCGATGGAGCGTTCCCTTCCTCCGCATCAGCCTGGCCGTGGTGTTCATCTGGTTCGGCGCCCTCAAGATCTTCGGCATGACCCCGGTCCGCGAGCTGGTCGCCTCCACCGTCTACTGGGTCGACCCCGACTGGTTCGTCCCGGCCCTAGGCGTGGTCGAGGTGCTGGTCGGTCTTGGCTTGCTCTTCAGGGTCGGGCTGCGACTCGTGTTGGCCGTCCTCTTCGCCCAGCTGGTGGGGACGTTCCTGGTCTTCGTGCTCCTGCCCGACATCGCTTTTCACGAGGGCAACCCGCTGTCCCTCACCACCGAGGGGGAGTTCGTGGTCAAGAACCTCGTGCTGCTGGCGGCGGCGATGACGGTCGGCGCTCTGATCGGAGAGGAGAGAGAGGAGATGCCTGGCTCCGAGACGGGGCATCCCGACCAATAGACCAACGGCAATCAAATCGGGGGCGATCCGATCAGGCGAGCGCGCCGGCGAGTGCCAATGCCACTCCGGTGGCCAGATGGAGTCTCGCGGTCTGCCCGAGGACGCGGTTCAAGGCCCTTCCCCTCTCGCGGTACACCGCCCGCACCGCAGGGACCCCGGCCGGGGCGAGCACGGCGGCGAAGACGGCGAGGTTGGGGACCCAGCCCGCGACGGCGAACAACGCGACGAGGGCAAACGCGCCGAAGACGAGAACGGCATAGAGGGCCCGGGCCCGTCTTCCTCCCATGATCACGGCGAGGGTGCGCTTCCCGGTCTCGGCGTCGGTCTCGATGTCCCGCAGGTTGTTCACCACCAGGATGGCGGTGACCAGCATCCCGATGGGGATGGCCAGCAGCCAGGCGTCCAGGGGCGCCGTCATGTCGTGGACGAACCTGCTGCCCACTGTGGCCACCAACCCGAAGAAGACGAAGGTGAAGACCTCCCCGAGGCCCCGGTAGCCATACGGAGCGGGTCCCCCCACATAACCCAGCATTGCGATCACCGAGGAGAGCCCGATGACGAGGATCACCGGCCCGGCGATCATGGTGAGGGCTATCCCGGCGATGGCTGCCACCGAGACCGCGAGCCAGGCGGCGGCCCACATCTGCCGGGCCGGTATCTCACCGAGGGCCACCATCCGGGGAGGCCCGAGCCGGGCCGGGGTGTCGGCGCCGCGTCGGGCGTCGGAGGCGTCGTTGGCGAAGTTGGCCGCGACTTGGATGGCCAGGGCGCCCAGCATGGCCCAGGCGAAGGCATCCCATCTGAAGACGCCGTCGCCGTACGCCAGACCCGACCCAACGAGGACCGGTGTGATGGCGGCCGGGAGGGTATGGGGGCGTGCGGCGGTCCTCCAGGCTCGGAAGCTGGCCAAGGTCAGTAGTGCCAGGGAAATCGGCGGTAGTCGGGGTCCCGCTTCTCGAGGAATGCGTCCCTCCCCTCGGCGGCTTCCTCGGTCATGTACCCCAGCCGTGTCGCCTCACCGGCGAAGATCTGCTGGCCGACCAGCCCGTCGTCGATGAGGTTGAAGGCGAGCTTGAGCATCCTCTGCGCCATGGGACTCTTCGAGGTGATCTCGGCCGCCCACTCGAGCGCGGTCTCCTCGAGCCGGTGATGGGGGACCACCGCGTTGACCATCCCCATCTCCATGGCCTCGGCGGCGGAGTACTCCCTGCCGAGGAAGAAGATTTCCCGGGCGCGCTTTTGGCCGACCTGTCTGGCCAGGTAGGCCGACCCGTAGCCGGCGTCATAGGAGGCCACGTCGGCGTCCGTCTGCTTGAACTTCGCATGCTCCGCCGAGGCGAGCGTCAGGTCGCAGACGACGTGGAGGCTGTGTCCCCCGCCCACCGCCCAACCCGGGACCACTGCGATCACCACCTTGGGCATGAACCGGATGAGACGCTGCACCTCGAGGATGTGGAGACGGCCGACGCCTGTGTCGGAGCCGCCGGCCCCGGCGTACTGGTAGCCGTCGCTTCCCCTGATCCGCTGGTCGCCCCCCGAGCAGAAGGCCCATCTCCCGTCCTTGGGCGAAGGACCGTTTCCCGTGAGGAGGACACAACCGACGTCCGTGGTCTGCCGGGCGTGCTCCAGGGCGGCATGGAGCTCGTCGACCGTGTGGGGGCGAAAGGCATTTCGCACCTCGGGGCGATCGAAGGCGACCCGCACCGCCCCCACCCGGGACGCCCGGTGATAGGTGATGTCGGTGAACTCGAAGCCGGGCACTTCCTCCCAGGAGGAGGCGTCGAAGATCTCGGATACCACGATCCGGGAGGATAAGGGCAGAATCGCCTCGTGATCGAATGGCTGGCCCGGGTCGCGCCCGAGATGACCTATCTCCGCATCGGGGACCGGGAATGGACCTATGGGGAGGCACTCGAGGAGGTGCGTGCCCGGGTCCGGCAGCGCCCGGTGGAACTGACCCCGGGACCGGGTGGCGACGGAGTGTTCGATCTGCTCGCCGGGATGTCCGGCGGAGGGGCCGTGGTGACGCCCCCGGGGGTCGGGCCCTCCTATCCGGACGATCTCAACGGCGCCGCCCTGGTGGTCTACACCTCGGGGACCACCGGGGGGCCGAAGGGGGTGCGGCTCACGACCGGGAACCTCGAGGCGGCGGCGCGAGCCTCGGTCTCCCATCTCGACCATGGGCCGACCGATACCTGGCTCGCCGCCATGCCCCTCCATCACGTCGGTGGCATCTCCATCCTGGTCAGATCGGCTTATGTGGGCGGCGCGGTTCTGCTGCAGGAGGGGTTCCACGCCTCGGAGTTCGCCAAGGCGCTCCGCGGAGAGGTCACCATGGCCTCGGTGGTCCCCACGATGCTCCACCGGCTTCTCGAGACCGACCCGGGCCCCTATCGGGGGTTGCGGGCGGTGTTGGTGGGGGGAGGGCCGATCACGCCCGGGTTGCTGGAAAGGGCGGCAGAGGCCGGCCTCCCGGTGCTGCCCACCTACGGGATGACCGAGACCTTCGGTCAGGTGGCGACGCTGCGGCCCGGCTCGTCACTCGAGCATCGGGCCCATCCTCTTCCCGGGGTGGAGATCCGCATCGACGAGGAGCGTCGCATCGCGGTGCGGGGGCCCCAGGTCTCCCCCGGCTATCTCGGCGAGCCCGACCGAAAGTCCGACTGGCTGGAAACCGGTGATCTCGGCGAGATCGACGAGGAGGGGGCGCTGAGGGTGCTGGGGCGGGCCGATACCGTCATCATCACCGGGGGCGAGAACGTCGACCCGGCCCGGGTGGAGAGCAGGATCGAAGAGCATCCCGCTGTCGACGACGTGCTGGTGATCGGTCTCCCCGACGCTGAGTGGGGGGAGGTGATCGCCTGTCTCTACTCGGGGACGGCGCTGCCTGACGAGCTACGCGCCTGGCTGGGGCAGCGTCTTCCCGGGCACATGATCCCACGGGAATGGAAGGCGGTCGGCGCCATCCCGCGCACCCCGCTGGGCAAGCCCGATCGGGAAGCGGCCGCCGCCGCCTTCCCCACTAGTAAGAACTAGCGCCTCCTCGCGATGAGTATCCCCTCGCGCATCGGCGTAGCCACCGCGTCGAAATCGGGATCGGCCGCCACGAGACGATTGAACTCGTCAGTCCCATACCCCTCGTCGATCCACCCCTGTCCCGTCGCATACACGTTGTCGGCGACGAGAAGCCCGCCGTGGGCCATCATCGGCTTCAAGGCATCGAAATAGTCGACGTACTCGCTCTTCACCGCGTCGACGAAGGCGAAGTCCACGCTGAATGTCCCGAGCCGGCCGGCGAGACCGGGGAGGACGTCCAGGGCGGCGCCACGCAACACCTCGACCCGGTCGGCGACATCGGTGTCTGCTATCTCACCCTCGGCGAAGTCGGCATGTGATTTCGCCGCCTCGATTGTGTAGAGCCTCCCGCCCTCGGCGAGGCCGCGGGCTATCCAGATCGCCGAGTAACCGGCCAGAGTGCCCAACTCGATGGCGGTTCGGCCCGGCGTCATCGAGGTCAGGATCCGGAGGAGGCGCCCCACGTCGGCGCTCACCGCGATCCGGGGGATGCCTGCCGCCGCCGCCCGGTCCATCAGCCCGGCGAGATGGGGGTCCTCGTCCCCGAATACCTCCATGGCGTACTCGGAGATGTACTCCCAGCGCTCGGGGGTCATCCCTGTGCTCACTCGTCCAACCTCGGGCGCCGCCGGCGGCGTTTCTTCTCGGCGCGGGCCCGTTTCGAGGCCAGTCTCCTCTCTCGGGCGGCGCGGGTGGGCTTGGTGCGCCGGCGGCGCTTTGGCCTGGCGAGGGCGTTCTCAATTCGCTCGACGAGACGGCGGCGGGCTGTCTCCCTATTGCGCAGCTGGGAGCGCTCCTCGGAGGCGTTCACCTCGATCACCTCGCCGGCTCGGGCGATGATCTGCTGCTTCACTTCTTCGGGGAGAGTGGTCGAGGCGCTCACGTCGAAGCGGAGACGGACCGCGGTTTCGCTGCGATTGGCGTGCTGGCCGCCCGGTCCCCCCGAGGTGTGGAAGCTCTCCTCGATCTCGGCGTCCGGGATGGTCCATCTCCCCACGACTAGCGGCGCGTCGGTCAACTCTCGTCGTAGTACTCGGTGCCGAGATGGGTGATCAGGTCCTCGCCCATCATGTGCCGGAGGTTGTTCTTCAGCTTGGTGTGCTGGATGAAAAGGTCGTTCTCCGGGTACAGGCCCTCGGCGACCTGTGGGCTCTTGAAGTAGAAGGACAGCCACTCCTGGATCCCACTCTTGCCGGCGCGGGCCGCGAGATCCATGAAGAGGGCGAGGTCGAGCACGATGGGCGCGGCCAGGATCGAGTCCTTGCAGAGGAAGTCGACCTTGATCTGCATCGGATAGCCCATCCAGCCGAAGATGTCGATGTGGTCCCACCCCTCCTTGTCGTCCCCCTTGGGTGGGTAGTAATTGATGCGGACCTTGTGGTAGATGTCGCCGTAGAGCGAGGGGTAAAGATCCGGCTGGAGGATGTGCTCGAGGACCCCGAGCTTGGAGACCTCCTTCGACCTGAAGCTCTCCGGGTCGTCGAGCACCTCGCCGTCCCGGTTCCCGAGGATGTTGGTGGAGAACCAGCCGCGGATCCCCAGCATCCTCGACTTGAGGCCGGGGGCGATCATCGTCTTCATCAAGGTTTGGCCCGTCTTGAAGTCCTTGCCCACGATGGGCACCCCCTCTTGGGCCGCCAACTCGACCATCGCCGGGATGTCGACGGTGAGATTTGGTGCGCCGTTGGCGAAGGGGACACCCATCTTGAGCAAGGCGTAGGCGTAGATCTGGGAAGGTGTGATGGCCTCGTGGCTCTCCTTGAGGCCTTTCTCGAAGACGCTGAGCTCGGCGTGGACCTCGGACGGGTCCTCGTATGCCTCCGTCGACCCGCACCAGACCGCGACCAGACGGTCGGTTTGCTTCTCGGAGCGGAAGACGTCGATGTCCTCCATCAGTGATTCCGCCATGTCCATATGGGTGTGACCGCCATCCTTGACATGGTCCACGCCGTGGAGGTTCTTCACCCAGCGCGAGGAGAACACCGCGGGCATGGGCCGGACTGCCCGTAGCTCGTCCCCGATCCCCTCGACATGGCGGGGGTCGAGCACGCCGGCCTTCATCGCCGCGGCATAGGCGTCGTCGGAGTAGGGGTCCCACCCTCCGAATTCGAGGTCGTCCAGGCCGGCCAGCGGGACGAAGTCCTTGATCAGGGGGTTGCGGCCCTCGGTGCGCTTGCCGAGGCGGATGTGGGCCATCTGGGTCAGGGAGCCGGTGGGCTCGGTGTAGCCCTTCCTGGCCGCGAGCACTCCAGAGATGAATGTGGTTGCCACCGCTCCCATCCCCGGTGTGAGCACGCCCAGTTTGCCGGTTGCGGGAGCGATCTCGGTCGGTTGTGTCATCTCTCGGCCTCACGTTATCGGACAGGGGTTGGTGGGCTCAATCGAGAAGTACCCTCGCAGGGGTGGACACGCCTCCCGACTCGTTGGGCCCAACCGTGGACGTCGCCATGCTGGCGGACGCGGTGCAGGCGGTGCGGGGCAAGCTTTTCATCCTGGGCGGGGGCTGGGACACCCTGTGGGTCCGCGGCTTCCCGGCGCGGCACCCCACCCTGGCGATCGGGCTCCGACTCAGGGTGCCGGTGTCCTGGGGGAAGGAGAACTTGAAGCTCTCGGTCGAGCTTCAGGACGCCGACGGCAGCTCATTGCTCCCCCATCCCTTGTCCCACGACATCCGGCTCCCCACCTCCGAGCAGAGGCCGGCTGGGGCCACGGACGTGGGTTTGATTCGCTCCTTCACCTTCAACAACCTGGTGTTTCGTCGTGAAGGCTCGTACTCCTTCGTCATCTCCGTGGATGATCAGCCTGTCTCCCGGCTCCGCTTCACCGTGCGGGAGCGGCCGGCGCCAGACGCATAGTGGCCTATTAGTCCTCCCGACCCAGATCACGCCGCGTGGGTCGCACGACCTGTTGGCCTACCCGGGGACCTTGCCTAGGTTGACCCGTTCTGTAGAGGACCCCAGCGGTCCAGATTCCCGAATAGCAGCGTGGAGGCAACATGCCGCAACGGACCGGAAGAATCGCCCGGGCCATCCTCGTCGTCCTTTTCACGGCCACGATGGCGCTCCCGGCGTCGGCTTCTCCTATCAACCTGGACGAGCTGAGATTCCCCCAAGAGACCGACAAGACCGACTTTCACAGCACCTTCGGCCATTCCCGCTCCGGCGGCCGGCGCCATAAGGGCAACGACCTCATGGCGCCCAAGATGACCGAGGTGTACGCCATTGCCCCCGGTGTGGTCACCGTCGTGCGGACTGCCGGCCTGGGCGGCCGCTACCTCGGCATAGATCACGGCGAAGGTTGGGAGAGCTACTACATGCATCTCAACAACGACACGCCCGGTACCGACAATGGGCGGGCCGACTGGGCGTACACGCTGGCTCCGGGGATCGCCGTGGGCTCGGCTGTCGAGGCGGGGCAGTTGATCGCCTGGGTCGGTGACTCGGGCAACGCCGAGTGGACCGGGCCCCATACCCATTTCGAGCTGCATCATTACGGGCGAGCCATCAACCCGTATCCCTATTTGATCGCGGCATGGGAGCGAGACGAGGCGGAACGCCAGAAGACGGAGGCGACCGAGCGTCTGAAAGAGGTTCTCCAGCTGCTGGAGGAGTTCGCCTACGAGATACGTTGAGCATCGTCCAGCGCCGCCACTCGCGTGGCCAAGTCCGAGTCGTAGAGGCTGACGGTGGCAACCTCCCGGGTGTCAGTTGGGGGCGGCTCGGCATCTGAGATCCAGATCACCCTTCTCACACCGGCACTGGCCACCGCCCGGGCCCACGCTTCCAGGACCCCTTTGGCGTCATCCGCGAAAGACCGCACCCGCCCGTCCGCGGCGGCCTCGGTGACGAGGACCGCGGTGAAGCACATCCCCGCGGCCGCCTCGATGTGGCTCTCGTCGGACACGTCGCCGAGGGCCACCTTGACGCCACGCTCCCGATAGGCGGCGGCATCGTCCTCGTCGGAGACGAACACCCTTATCTCCCGTCTCGGGTCGACCAGCTCGTCGACCACGGCGCGGCCCGGGGAGGTGTCGGCTCCAACCACGATCACCGGCATGTGGCCAACATAGCGGGGCGTCCCAGACCCCCGTTTCGGGAGAAGGGGACCAGGCGGGTACAATCCCACTATCGGGATAGTGGAAATTCCCCATCCCGTGAAACCGTTGAAATAGGCGGAGAGACAGAGATTTTAGAGACAGAGATTTTCTCGAGGTGATGACCAAGTGGCAACTGTAGACATCGATCTGGGCGGCTACCAGCTCGGCTGGAAGGACGAAGTCGCCCTCGCCTTCGAGCCCCGCAAGGGTCTCGACGAGGACGTCATT
>CAZAHX010000023.1:0-14509 GCA_964485005.1 uncultured Acidimicrobiaceae bacterium
GGGCCACCCCGACGTAGCTTCAGCGAATGGACAAGCGGGCCAGATACGCCAAACCCGAGTACGAGCGTCGCTTCCTCCTCGAAGGGGTGCCCGACGGGGCTTTTCGCCCTGTCCGGATCAGCGATCGCTATCTGCACGACACACGAATACGGCTTCGTCGTGTCGAGACCTTGGACGGTGATCTCGTCGAGCTGAAGCTCGGGCACAAGTGGCGCCCCGATAGCCAGGATCCAAGAGTCGTCATGCACACCAGCATCTATCTCGATGAGAACGAGTTCGAACTGCTGAGCACCTTGCCCGGCTACGACCTGGTCAAGATCCGATACCGGTTCGAGGGCCAGCCGAACTGGGCCGTCGACCAGCACCAATCTCCCCGGGACCCGATCATTCTCGAAGTGAATTTCTCAGATGCTAACGAGGCCAACTTGTTCCACCCGCCTTCTTGGGTGGCTAGAGAAGTAACCGATGACGAGGGCTGCACCGGCATAGGCCTGGCCCGATCTTGAGTTGAACCATGCCACACCGGGCGACCCATCCGTCCGCGCTCAACTCCCCACCCTGAGCTGCCGATCCCTGCCGGGAACAACCCGACGAGGATCCGAATGCAAACTTCCCAACTCGGTCGCATTCTTCTCTCCAACACCTCATCGAGCAGCGATGAGATGCGCGCCGGGCCAGACGAGGTCGGTCGCTACGACGGACTCGACGAGCTCCTCGGTGAGGTGTCAGCGCGGGTCCCTCGCGGGGAGAGACCCGCCAAGGCATCAACCGAGACGCCGGTCACTCGAGTCTGACCGACCCGCCTCTGATCACCCGGCCTTTTCGATAACAGCCTTGATCTCATCCACATCAAACGCTCGCAGCGTGGTGGTGCGGACGTTGCCCTGCGATGACACCTTGAGCGCAGCCGCCGTGGCTGTCTCGTCGTCTGGAGCCTCGGTCACCACCACCAAGTCGTAAGCACCCAACGTCCAGTAGATGCTCTTCACGCTCCCCCCAAGCTGGCCCATCATGTCCTCGAAGGCCTGGGCTCGCTTGGGCGAATCGCTGAAGTTTCGGATGCCCTGGTCGGTGAAATTGACCAGGCTCACGTAATGCGGCATCGCATACCTCCTTCAATCGTCGACGCCGCCATCGAAGCTACTCCTGCGCAGCAGATCGCGTCCCGGGGCGGGGTCACACCACCCAACCCCTCGCTCTAGCCCGCGTCGGCCTCTCCCCCGACCACCAAAACCCCGGCCATCCCCTTGCCCGCGGCGTTGCCGTGGAGGGTGCAGAAGAACACATACTCCCCGGGCCGGTCGTAGGTGAGCACTGCCGAGTCGCCCTCGAGCTGCTCCAGACTTCCGAAGACGGTCTCAGTCGACCACGACCCGTCCGACGCCACGGCGTTGTGGGGGTTCCTCCCTGCTCCCACCCAGTCGACGCTGCCCCCCACCGGGATGTGGATCTCGTGGTACTGGAAACGGTCGTCGAACATGAGGACGGTGACATCTTCGCCCGAGACTTGGCTTTGGGCCGACGCTCCACCACAACCGGCGACCATGGCCAGCGCGGCCAGAGCGAGACCGCCCCGCTTGAGCACCCGAGCCGGGTTCAATCCCGGGTTCCCCCGAACAGCCTCTTGAGCCAGGCCCACAACGATGCAAAGAAGAGCGAGACACCCTTCACGTCGCCTACTTCGAAGCCTTCCGCTTCCTCCGAGCTTCCGGCCCCGAGCTTGGCCTCGAGACAGTCGACGAACTCACCGATCAGCCGTTTCGACATCTCGTTGATGAGCCCGGTCCGGCCGAATTGGGCGGCGGGCCCCGAGAGGGTGATGTCGGCATCCACCGTGACTTCCGAGCCGCCGCCGGCTTCGACGATCCGGTAGTCCACCTTGACCTGGCCTCTGGAACCGCCCGTCTTGTCGACCCCTCTGCCCTCGATCCGGGCCGAACGAGCCGCGGCGTCGGGCTCGATGGTTGCCTTGCCCTCGAAATTGGCAGTCATCGGGCCCAGCTTCATCGACAAAGACCCCGAATACGAGCCATCGTCTTCCTGGTCCTGGAGCTTGGCTCCGGGCAGGCACTGCGCCACCGCAGGGACGTCCTGAAAGAAGTCCCAGACAACATCGGGAGGCCGCTCCACGACGAAGCTTTGCTCGATCTTCAAGAACCCTCCTGATTGCGAAGTGGCCCGACGGTAGCCCTCGCCCGGTGCTTGCTCAATCGGGGCTCAGTGATGGCTGGACTCCCCGGCGAGCAGGGCCAAGGCGTGGGGTATGACGTCGATGATCGCCCCCAGGCTCTCCGTGGCACCCCGGGGAGAGCCGGGGACATTCACCACCAGGCAGCTCCCGATCGACCCTGCCCGGGCCCGGGTCAGGGCGGCCATCGGCGTCGATTCCAATCCGGCCGCCACCATCGCCTGGGCCAGCCCGGGGGCCTCACGCTCCAGAACGGACAAAGTCGCCTCAGGGGTGACGTCGCGGGGCCCGAAGCCGGTGCCCCCGGTGGTCACCAGGAGAGACGCCTGCTTTGCCGCCCGCTTGATCGCCTCCACTATGTCCGTCTCCTCGTCGGCGACGAGATCGCGGGTCACCTCGTAGCCCTCGGCGGCCAGCATGGCGGCGAGAGCGTCCCCCGACAGATCCTCACGGGCGCCCGCCGAGACCCCGTCACTCACGGTCAGAACCCTGGCGGCTCGCCCGCTCACCCCCATCTTCGGGGATCCACCTCCACTCCACCCTGGAGGATGAGCAGATGGACCACCAACAGCCCGATCAACACAGTGAGCAAGCCCCACGGCCAGGGAGTGGCTTGATGGTCCTCGGGCCCATGCACCGAGCTCGTGCCCGGCGCGGCCGCGACGGTGGCGAGGAAGATCACCGAGGTGAGTGGGAGCATCCTGATCACCAGGCTCTCGCTGTCGGGGAGGAAGAAGGGCAGCGCCAGGAACGCCGAGGCTACCGCGGGGATGAGGACGATCCACAAGGTGAAGTTGAACCGTCTCCGCCCTGTGCTGACCATGCGTCGATGCGGGGTGAAGGCCAGGAACGCGGGAGCCGCCGAGAGGGCGACGAGAAGCAGCCCGACGCCGCCGGCCGCCGCGATGACCAAGTTGAGACCGACAGGCAAATCGAAGCTCGAGTATGCCCGGGCGAGCTGGCTGCCGGGCTGAAACGGGAGCAGGGTCGCCTGGGTCAGGGCCTGTCTCAGCATGTGCAACAGGACCCAGAGCATGATCAGACGGGGGATGCCCTGGCCCCGGGCGGTGGGATAACCGAACAGAAAGAAGAGACCCACGACGAGGCAGAGAGCGAATCCGCCACCCAAGGCGAGGTCGGAGACCGCGAACACCTCCGCCCGGTTGTTGAAGAGCACCGCGCTCCCGCCAAGGAGCTCGGCGAGCACACCATCACCGAGGTCGTCGAGGAGTTGGGCGAACACGATGCCGAACGTCGAGGCCAGAGTGGATGCGACGACCAACGCCGGGCCGATGTGACTCATCGCCCTCGGCGCGACGGTGTCGGAAGTCGATAACTCACCGGGCACTGGAGAAGATGCTAGATGCGTGATAGCTGGCTTCCCGGTCTCCGTTACGGTTTGTCGGGCGATGCCAGGCGAACCTGAAGGGGTGTATCTCCCCACAGACGATCCCTCGGTGTACGAGTCGACCGCCCTGGCCGGCGCCGGGTGGTATCAGGAGGGCCAACATGGCGGCGCGCTGGCGGCCCTGATCGCCTCGCATGTCGAGCGAACCCCGACCCTGACGCCCATGGAAATCGCCCGAATCACCGTGGAGATCTTCAGGGTGGTCCCGCTGGTGCCGCTGCGGATCGAGACCACCGTGATCAGGGAGGGCAAGCGGATCCAGACCACCGAAGGCAGGGTGAGCGGTCCCGACGGCACCCTCCTCTCTCTCGCCACCGTGCAACGGCTGCGCATCGCCGATGTCCCGTTGCCCGCCGATGCCCAGGGGCCGCCTCTCGAGCTGACACTGCCGGACAATCTCGAGACCTTCTCATCCAAGACCTGGGGCGTCGGTGAGGTGGGCAGGGTCCTCTTCCATCGCAACGCGATCGAAGTTCGTGAGATTCATGGAGGGTTCACCAGCAAGGGCCCGGGCGCCGTCTGGATCAAGCTGACCAGCCCCGTGGTCGCCGGGACCGAGGTGACCCCGGTGCAGAGAGCGGTGGCAGCCGCCGACTTCTGCAACGGGATCTCCCGCCGTCTCGATGCCTCCGAGTTCGTCTTCATGAACAGCGACCTGACCGTCCACCTAGCCCGCTATCCACGAGGAGAGTGGATCGCCCTCGAAGCGGAGTCGGTGTACGGGCCGGTCGGGCGCGGACTCGCCACGGGCTCGCTTTGGGACCTCGATGGGGCGGTCGGCCGGTCCACCCAGACCCTCTATGTGGACCGGACGGGATAGATCCCAGGAATCGAACCCATCGTCCCCCCGGTTGACAATGATGATGAGATGGTCCCTTACCGCAATTGCCGCGCTCGGGATCCTGCTGGCCTCCTGCGGCGGCCCCCGGGGAGACGACGAGCCGCCCACCACGGCCAGCCCGGTTGACGAGACGAGCACCACCGTGACAACTTCGAGCACCGGAGAAACCACAGGCGAGCTTCCGGCTCGGCTCCAGCGCATGGCACAAACCTGGGGGACCGACTTCACCAAGTCGACCATCGACCTCGAAGAGCTGCTGGTGGGGATTCATGCCCCCGACCCGCGGGATGTCATCCCACCGATCGACGATCCGGTGTTCGCCCCGGTGGGCGAGACCGCCTGGATCGAGGATCGAGAGCCGGGGATGCTTCTCGAGATCGGCGAAGACGCACGCTTCTACCCGCTGGCGGTGCTCACCCGCCACGAGATAGTCAACGACGTCGTCGGCGGGATCCCGGTGGCGGTCACCTACTGCCCTCTGTGCAACACCGCGGTCACCTTCGACCGCCGCTGGGACGGCCAGGTTCTCCGCCTCGGCGTGTCCGGCCTCCTCCGCAACTCTGACCTGGTGATGTGGGACGACCTCACCGAGAGCCTTTGGCAGCAGATCACCGGCGAGGCCATCGTCGGGGAGCTTGCCGGGGCGAAATTGGAGATCGTGCCGGCGGCCATCGTCCGCTGGGCCGACTTCAAGGAGGCTCATCCCCAAGGCCAGGCGCTGAGCTCGGACCAAGGATTCGGCATCATCTACGGGAGTAACCCCTACGAGTTCTATTCGTCGCAGAGCCGCCCTTATGGGTTCTTCCAAGGCGAGATAGACGAGCGGTTCCCGGCCCTGGAGCGGGTGGTGGGAGTGACCCTGGAGACGACGGCCAAGGCCTACCCCTTCTCGATCCTGGCCGAACAGGGCGTGGTGAACGACGAGATGGGTGATCGGCCAGTGGCGGTCTTCTGGGGTGCAGCTGACACCGCCGACGCCCTCGACGCCGGCGACATCTCTGAAGGGGCTGCGGTCGGGAGCGCCCTGGCCTTCGACCCGGTGGTGGACGGCCGGAGGCTGACCTTCCAAAAGTCTGGCGACGACTCCTTCACCGATGTCGAGACCGGGACCACCTGGTCGATCCTGGGGCGGGCCCGTGACGGCGAATTGGAGGGAGCGCAACTAGAGCTGCTCCCCCACCGCAATGACTTCTGGTTCGCCTGGCAGGCCTTCTTCCCCGACGCCGAGGTCTACCAGGGCTGAGCCGCGACCTGGCGAACCAACTCCTGTGACATGACGTCTCCTTGGAGGTATGAGACTGTTGGTTGTATTGCTGCTGGTAGTCGCGGCCTGTTCCTCCGGGGTCACCAAGACCTCGGCGACCACGACGCCTACCACTCCGCTCACGACGATACCGGTGGACACCACCACTTCGACGCCTCCTTCGTCGGCCGTGGGACACCTGGTCAAGCTCGATCCATTGAGCTTGGAGCCGATACCCGGTCTGGAGCCGATCCCGGTCCCTTCCAACTCCTGGAACCCACTGACTTCGCCGGATGGATCGATAGTGGTCAATTTCGAGTGGGACGAGGAGGCCAACAACCTCACTCACATGCGCGTGATCGACGTGGAAAGCTGGAAGGAGATTGGGACGCTCGAGCTCGGGCCAGTCACGGGAGCGGTGATCGGCGACGGCAAGCTCTATGTCTATCGCCAGCATGACGGCAGCCTCCTTGCCATCGACCTGGCTACTGGGCACGAGTCGGTGCTCAGCGATTGGTCACCCAAGCATTGGCTCGGAGAAGGTCTTGTAGTCCTGCCGGGGGAGCGCATCGCGGGGATCGCCGCCGAGCCGGTCGCGCCTAGGGAGGAAGTCGAGCACTCCGTGTTTGTTCTCGATCTCGAGACTCGGGCCACAACCGAGCATCCCATCGGGACGCTGGAGCGAGTCAATCTGGCTACCGGTGTCTTCGACGGCGAAAACGAGATCCAGGAGACCGACTATCCAGGTGTGGTCTGGGATGACGATCGCCTCCTTCTGGCGTACATGGACGGGCCCGAGGTCGTAGAGATCGATCTGCAGACGGGAGCAACGAGAACCCACATGATCGAGCTCTCGTCGTGGTGGAACCGGCTGTGGACGTACTGGATGCCTTCTGCATTGGCGAAAGGACCCTCGCTTGGCACCAACACCAGCGCCGCCCTCTCCCCCGATGGCAGCTATCTGTTCATCAGCGGTAACGAGCAGACCATCGAGATCGCTGCCGCCGGCACACTCGTCGAGGAGAACGAACACCTAGGCCTGGTCGTGGTCGATACCGAAACCTGGCGGTCAGTGGCCACTCCCGACGTTCCAATTCAGTATGTGTTCAGCGCCGGGGGCGACGTGATGGGGGTGAACACCACGTCGTTCCAGCCGTGGATCGACGACTACTACTTACTCTCGATTGACCAGACGGGTACGGTTGAGGCTCGGGGTCCTCTCACGATTTGGAGTGGGAGCTGCGAGCAAACCTCGGGCCGGCAACACCTGTTTTGCACCGAGCACCGCTCGGGCCTGGAGGTCCGGCTGGTCGACATCGAGACCCTGGAGACCTTGAGCAAGCGTGTCATGCACCAGGAGGACACCCTGCTTCCCAATGGTGTCTTGGTCGACAGGCCGCCCCGGCTCGACCCCTGACCTGATCAGACCACCCCGGCCCGCTCCGCCACAGTCCGGTACCACTCCGCCAGGGTGCTCACGGTCTCATGAGCGTTGAGCCCGCTGGGGTTGGGCACCGCCCACAACTCGGCTGAGCCGATGGATTCCGGCTGCTTGCCCAGTCCGGCGGCACGTGCTGCGAAGGCGGCCCGATAGGCGGTGACTCCGGCAACTGCCACTACATGGGGACGATAGGAGTCAACCACCTCCTCGACGTGGCGCCTACCTTCCTCCAGTTCGGCTCGTCGCAACTCGGAAGCCCGGACCGTGGCCCGGTTCACCAGATTGGTGATGCCGATTCCCCGCTCGATCAAATCGGATCGCTGCCCGGGAGTCATCCCGGTGTCGGGGTCGACGACCCAGTCGATGATCCCCGCTTCGCGGAGCGCGGGATAGAAGCGGTTGGAGGGATGACAGAAGGGGGTGTTGGTGGCCGCCGTCCACAGACCGGGGTTGATCCCGACGAACAGGAGGCGAAGACCGGGCCCGAGGAGATCGTCCACCGGCTCGTCGCGGAACGACTCGAGCTCGGCTCGCGACCACCGAGCCATGGGGCCTGCTACTTCTTCTGGCTCTGGTAGTAGGGGTCCTCGCCGGAGGCGTGATCGGTGACGTCGACCACCTGAGTCAACTCGGGGATGGTCTCGAGGAGGATCCTCTCGATGCCCTGCTTCAAGGTCACCTGGGCCAGACCGCAGCCCTGACATCCGCCGAAGAGCCGCAGATAGGCGATGGTCCCGTCAACGGAGACCAACTCCGCCCCGCCGCCATGGGCGGCGATCGCCGGGTTCACCTGGTCGGAGATCACCTGCTGGACCCGGTCCACCAGAGGGCCGGAGAGATCGCCGGCGGGCGCCGACATGGTGGGAGGGGCCGGGCTGTTCGGGTTGTTCATCGCCAGCCCCTGCTCGGTGAGCTCCAGCGTCGCCCCGTCGAGCTTGCCGGTGTCCGCCTTGGGGAAGGTCAGCGCCAGGTCGTCGTGGCGCTCCACGACCCAACCCTCCTTCTTGTCGGAGAGGGGCACAAAGGCAAGCTCGTAGGAGAATTGGGGACCGGAGAACCCGGTCACCTCGATGGAGAGGGCGAACTCCTCCTCCCCGGGCTCGTTATCCCTCAACTGGAGGATCATCTCGAGGGCATCCGGCGTGACGCTCAGGACGGTTTGCTCGGACATCTGCCACGATGGTAATGGCACTTAGCCGAAACCATGCCCCGAGCCGTCGTCGTCCTCCCCAGCACAACCTATCGGGCCAGGGACTTCATCGCCGCAGCGGATGCGCTCGGTGTCGACCTGGTGGTGGCCTCCGAGCAACCACCGCCCTTCGACATGGGAGACCGATATGTCGCCATCGACTGCTCCGACCCACAGCGGGCCGCGGAGACCATCGTGGCGCTGGGAGATGACGTTCCATTCGACGGTGTGGTGGCGGCCGACGACGCCGGTGTGGTGGTGGCTGCCCTGGCGGGAAGGGCTCTCGGGTTGGCGGCCAACAGCCCCGACGCCGCCGCAGCCACCCGGGACAAGTCGGAGATGAGAAGGCGTCTCGCTGCCTCCGAGGTTCCCCAGCCCGCCTACGAGCTCATCCGGGGCGGGGACTCCGTCGACGCCGGAGATCTCGACTACCCGCTGGTAGTCAAGCCCGTCGACCGGTCGGCGGGGCAGGGAGTGATGAGGGTCGATCGGAGCGAAGATCTCGAGCCCGCGGTGAAGCGGGTCCGTGCCATCGTCGGTGACGACCAGGCACCTGTTCTGGTCGAGACCTATTTGGAGGGCATCGAGGTCGCCATCGAGGGTCTGGTCCGGGATGGGGAACTGACGGTGCTCGCCATGTTCGACAAACCGGGACGGGCCACCGGGCCCTACTTTCCCGAGACCGTCCTGATCACCCCGAGCCGGCTGGCCGAGGAGGCACAGGCCGAAGCCGCGAGAGTCGCCTCGCGTGCGGTCGAGGCCGTCGGTGTGACCCATGGGCCGGTCCACGTCGAGCTCATGGTGCGGGACGGCCAGGTGAGCGTGATCGAGCTCGCCGCCCGCTCCATCGGGGGGCTGTGCTCGAGGAGCCTCAACTTCGGTCTGATGGGGACGACATTGGAGACCCTGGTGCTGCGTAACGCGCTCGGGCTCGACAAGCCGGAGCTACGCCGGGAGACCATCGCCAGCGGCGTGCTGATGATCCCGATTCCGCGAACCGGAGAACTGACAGAGGTGAGTGGTACCGAGGAGGCCCGTCAAATCGCCGGCATCACCGGGATCGACCTCACCATCCCTCCCGGGTCGGTGGTTCGGGGTCCCCCCGAAGGTGACCGGTACCTCGGCTTCGTGTTCGCCCGGGCGGCCACGCCTGCACAGGTGGAAGGCGCTCTGAGCAGGGCCGATGACCTGATCGAAGTAGTGGTGACATGAAGTCGAGCAACTCTCAACCTCTAGTTGAGGTTTACCTCTTACCCGCGACGACGCGCGTAAGACGATTTTGTCATTCTGCGGGGACAACGTCCCGATGACACCCGACACGGTGCTCGTCTTCGCCGGGGGCGAGGCGACGTCACCCGAGACCTCGGGGGACCTCCCCCGCGCCGACCTGGTGGTCGCCGCCGACTCCGGGTACGACGCGGCGGCGGCGGTCGGATTGCGCGTCGACGTCCTGGTGGGAGACATGGACTCGATCCAGACCGCGGATATCCCGCGACGTGTAGTGGTGGAGCGCCACCCCCCCGGAAAGGACGCCACCGACCTCGAGCTCGCCTTGGAACTGGTAGCCAGGGATGCCCCGGCCCGGGTGGTCGTGGTCGGAGGCTCGGGGGGGCGACTCGACCACGAGCTGGCCATCGGCGCCCTCCTCTGCTCGGAGCGCTGGGCGGCGATCGACGAGATCGACTGGCGCTCGGATCGGGGCTGGGCACATGTGGTGAGACGACGCCGGGTTCTCCACGGCGACGTCGGCGCCACGGTCACCCTGCTCGCGGTGGGCGGCGATGCCGAGGGCGTGACCACCACCGGCCTCAAGTGGAACCTGGTCGACGAGATCCTGAGGACCGGCACTACCAGAGGGGTCTCCAACGTGATGACCGGGCCGGTCACCGACATCAGGTTGACCGGAGGGGTGCTCCTGGTGATCTTCCCGGATGAGGGCCCTTAGCCTCCGAGACCGTCGGGGATCGACGGGTCGAGGGCAGGGAAGCCGGCCAGGTACTCCACTCGCTCCTTCTTGAGCCGGGCGACGGTCGCGTCGTAGTCGGGGCTTCGCCCCAACCGCTCGTAGAGGAGGCGAGGCTGAAGTAGCTCGATGTCATCGACGCCGGGGACCGCCGAAGCGACCTCGTACCCGAAGTCCTGGTCGACCGTCCAGTCGATGGTGCCCTCCACGATCCCCTGGACGATGGCCGAGGAGTCGGGGATGCGCACGTCCTTGGACCCGTCACCGGTTCCCCCCACCCGGCCGGTGTTGAGCACGAATGCCTCCAGGTTCGACATGGTCTCCAGCAGATGGAGAAGACGGTTCCCCTGCAGCGAGTCGTCGTCGAAGAAGAACGGGTTGGTCCCCGGCACCCGCAGGCTCTTACCCGCTTCGGCCACGCCCCCCGCTGAAGTCCCCTTGGTCTCGCCCAGCATGAAATAGGCCGGGATCTGATGCCTCTGTAGCCGTGCCACCGCCGGGATCACGTTCTCGGAGCGGTTGAGGATGAGCAGATAGCGCCCCGGAGGTACCGAGTGGGGGTCGCGATGGAGAATGTTGGCCATGGGGAAGGTGCTTCTCCCGTTGGCCGTATAGGAGGTGTCGAAGAAGTCGACCTTGCCGTCCGGAGTCACCGAGACGTTCTCCAGCCAGGCGTCGGGCCCGGTCGTCCCCCCGTAGATGATCGGCTCGTCCTCGGGGTCGAGACCGTAGGTCTTGGCGAAGGCGCCGGCCTCAGTGGTGTGAACCACCCCATGGGGCATCAGAGCCACGAAATCGTCCTGCACTGGCAAAGAGCCCGCCTGCTGCCGGAATGTAGTGGTGGTCTTCCCCGTCCCGGAGAGACCGATGATCAACATCGACTCTTCCTCACCCGACCGGGTCGACTCCGGCGGGAAGGTCTTGAGACCGGCATGGAGGGCGAGCCCGCCGTCGTCGTAGACCAATCGGTTCCACATGCGGAGCCCACCCATTTTCGACTCACCGAAGTAGTCGGAGCCGAGCACCCGGGTCACCCCCCTCTCCAGGTCGACCATTATGAGGCGATCGTCGGGCTTGCCCTCGGCGCGAAGGGTCGGGGTGTAGATGACAGTCAACTCCGGGGCCCAGTCGTGGTCAGGAGGGAAGTAGAGCTGACTCTGCATCGCCGCGATGTTGGGTTGCGCCGACTCGATGTAGAGGCGACAGCCGGTGCGAAGCTCGGTGTCGGGACCTATGTATCCCTCGATGAGCAGCATGTCGCGCCCGGCGATATGCGCATCTTGCTTCGCCGCCCACTCCTCGGCCTCCGCCCTCGGGATCCGGTTCTGGTGGATCTCGGTGTCGGAGACGAAGAAGGTCGACTTCTTGAGTCTGGCCGTTACCTCCGCCCGATAGTTGAGATTCCCGAACTCGGTCAAGGTGATGCGGGGCATGACGGCGAGTGCCAGGTCCCGAAGGCGGGACTGGCTGGGATTTCGCTCGACCGAGCGCGCTTCGGGCAGATCGGGCATGCTCCAGATCTCACTGGGGGAAGATTGGTCGTGGTGAGGGTAATCGTGCCGATGTCGCTAGCCCACCCCGCCGGCAGGCACGGGACTTTTCTCAACACCTACCCGTGCGGGGCCGATACCCTTCACATGATGCGTCACAGGGCTCTCCTCGTCGCAGTCGCCGTAGTGATGACCGCTTGCTCCGCCACCGTTTCCCATGAGGCGGAGCCTCTTCCGGATGCCGTCCGGCCCCATTTCGTCGCCCCGGAGCGAGTGATTCCGGTGAAGATGGCACCCGAACCGGACGTCAGACCTCGGTTCCTCGGGTTCGCCCAGACCTATCAGGGGGACGTGGCCCTCGCCGCCATGGCCAAAGGGGAATTGGAGGTGTTCGCGAGCCCGGGGGAGAGTGAGCCATTACTCGTCCTCCCCTACGAGAACATGCTCGGCAGCACCACCGTGGTAGGCGTGATCGGAGTCCCGGTGGACGGCTGGGCAGAGGTGAGGCTGGCGATGAGACCCAACGGGACCACCGGGTGGATTCGGACCGAAGCGGTAGATCTGTACGTCGTCCCCGGCCATATCGTGGTCGACCTCTCCGATCGGAGCCTCGTGTACTACCAGAACGGCTCAGAGGCGTTCCGCGCCCGCATTGCCATCGGATCCGACCGCAGCCCCACCCCGACGGGCGAGTTCTACGTCACCGACAGCGTTACCCTGACCAGGCCGGGAACCCCGTGGGGGCCCCACGCTCTCGGTCTCTCCGCCCGCTCCAACCACATCACCGAGTTCAACGGTGGGGACGGGATCATCGCCATCCATGGCACCTCCAACCCGGCGTCGATCGGCGACAATGTGTCGCTGGGCTGCGTCCGTCTCGACAACCACATGATCACCCGGCTCCACGCCCTCGTCCCGCTCGGCACCCCGGTCGAGATAAGAGCCTGAGCGGTCACCTCGTCGTAACCGCCGCGTTGGAGAGCACCGGGGCCCCCCTCTCCGCGGTAGCGGTCTCCACCAACAGCCGGTCGTCTGTCGCCCAAATCCTGGTCAGCAGGGTCTCGCCGGGGTAGACATGACCAGAGAAGCGGGCCCGGAAACCGGCCAGGCGCTCGGGCTCCCCGCCCAGCGCCGACTCCACCACCGTCTTGGCGGCCATGCCAAAGGTGCACAGCCCGTGAAGGATGGGTCGATCGAACCCGGCGAATGCGGCGAAGCCGGGGTCGACGTGGAGCGGGTTGCGGTCTCCCGACGCCATCCGATAGAGCAGGGCCTGCTGGGGCAGCGTCGGCGTCTGCACGATGTGGTCTGCGTCGCGGTCGGGAGGGCCGTCCGACGAATCCGGGCCCCGATCCCCGCCGAATCCCCCCTCTCCGCGCACGTAGATCGAGGCGCGATTGGTGAAGAGCGGATCGCCCGTCCTCTCCGAGACCGAGACCACCTCGGCGACGACGAGGGCGCCCTTCCCCCTGTCGTAGACATCGACGATCCGTCCGCTCTGGGTCACCGACCCAGAGGTGGGAATGGTGCCGTGGATCGTGAGCTCCTGGGAGCCGTGCAGGATCTGCGCCAGGTTGATGTCGAGCCCTTCGATCGACCCGATCCCCATCATGGTCGAGAAAGCGGGAATGGTCCCGAAGCCGGGCACGACCCGGAGGTCCCCTTCGTACACGTACTTGAGCTCGTCGGGATCGGTTGGGGGATCTCCTGATCCGACCGCCAGGTTGTAGAGGATGACGTCCTCGTCCTCCCAGGAAAACGGTGCTGCCGGGAGTTCGGCCCCGACAACACGATCGAGGTCGATCGGCATCAGCCCGAGAGCATCTCGGCGAGGAGGGCGATTTCCTCGTTGTTGTTGGAGGGCACCACGGGATCGCTCATGTCACGGATCTCGTCGAGGTGCTCGGCGATGTCCTCGGCGGTGGCCACCTCGTCCTGGCCGGCAAACCAGCCGCGGTTGGTGGCGATGGTCACACGGGCATACCTCCCTCCGCCGGCGGTGAAAATCTCATGGGTGAGCGGGCTTTGCTCGGAGCACAAATAGATGACCATGGGCGTGACCTGCTCGGGCTGGACCATGTCGGCGAAGGGTCCGAGGAGCTCCTCGGTCATCCTCGTCTTCGCGATCGGGGCTATGACGTTGGAGCGGACGTCGTACTTCATCCCCTCCACGGCGAGGACGTTGGACAACCCGACCAGGCCGGCCTTCGCCGCCCCGTAATTCGCCTGGCCGAAATTGCCGAAAAGACCCGAAGCCGAGGAGGTGAAGACGAAGCGTCCGTAGCCCTTCTCCTTCATCACCCCGAAGGCAGGCAGCGAGACATGGAACGCTCCGCGCAGGTGGACGTCGAGGACCGCATCGACCTGGTCGACCGTCATGTTGGCGAACGACTTGTCGCGGAGGATCCCGGCGTTGTTGATCACTATGTCCAGTGTGTCGAACGCGGCGAGAGCCGTCTGGACGATCGCCGCCCCTCCCTCCGCGGTGGCGACGGAGTCGTAGCTGGCCACCGCCTCGCCACCGGCCGCCTGGATCTCGGACACCACGACGTCGGCCGCCTTCTTGGACGACCCCGTTCCCTCCACCGTGCCTCCAAGGTCGTTCACGACTACCCGGGCACCCCTCCTCGCCAGCTCGAGGGCGTAGGTCCTCCCCAGCCCCCCACCGGCTCCGGTGACGACCGCCACCCGGCCGTCGAACGAGATCGGATCGGCCATCGGTCAGACCCCGGTGTACATCTTCTCG